>NZ_JBSGXB010000389.1:0-6222 GCF_053609185.1 Streptomyces sp. NPDC054956
CTCGGCGTGCACGGCCGCCGCAGGCTTGTCGGAGCCGCCGGACCCTCCGGCCGGACCCTCACCCGCGGGCGCACCCCCGGCAGTGGACGCGCCACTCGCGCGCCCGGAAGCGGAATCGGTGCTCGGAGGCTTCACCGCACGGAACACGGCGGTGCGCTCGCTGTCGACCGGCTCGGCGGGCTCGGCCGCCGCGGGCTCGGCGGAGGCGCCGGAAGAACCGGAAGCACCCTCACCCGTACGTGCGGAAGAGCCGCCCTCGACGGTGGATGCGTCACCCGCCCGCTCGGAGGGGGCATCACCCTCACCCGAACGTGTGGTGGAGCCTCCCTCGGGGGTGGACCCGTCGGCCGCACGGCCGGAAGCGGAACCGACACCGGGGCCACCGGCCACGGGCCGGGAGTCCGCCGGAGGGGGCGTGGACGTACGGAACACGGCGGTGCGCTCGCTGTCGGCGGGCCCGGCCGCGGCGGGCCGGTCCGCGGACGCGTCGCGGTCGGCGGAGCCACCGGCCGCGGGCTCGGAATCGGAAGCCGAGCCGGAAGCCGAGCCGGAGCCCGAGTCGCGGCCACCGGCCACGGCGTCGGAGGAGCCGGCGGACCCGCCGGACTCACCCGGGGCCGTGGCCGGGGTCGAGGCCGGAGCCGGAGCCGAGGCCTCGGCAGAGGCCGGGGTGTCCGCCGGGGCATCGGCCGGAGCCTCGGACCCGGTATCCGCCGCGGATTCCGGCAGGGCCTCGAAGACCTCCGTCCGCGCGCCCGGAGCGGGCTCGTCCGGCTCGTCACCGGAGGGCGAGGACTCCGCCGTGGCGACCCACGCCGCCACGGCTTCCCGCAGCGGATCGCGCGCCGCGGACCCGTCCTCGGGCTCCCGCGGCCGGAACACCGACACCCTCGGGTCACGCCCCTCGGCGGACTCCGACGCCCCCGCCGCTCCTTCATCAACCGACTTGTCGGGGGACTCGCCCGCCACCAGTTCCTCCTCGATCGCCACCACGTCCGGCTGTCCGAATGTCTAACAGTGTCCCGTCTAGGGCGCATCGCCCCCGTGCTAGACGAGAACGACATAGCTGACGGTTCCCCCACAAAGCAGGCAGGCGCTCTCGACAGATGAATGTGAGAGGCGTCACCCTGTCACTCATCCACGCGGGGAGGCATGGATGGGCAGGAGCCGCAGAACAATTCCGGAGGAGCTTCTGCTGCTCGCCTTGGACCCGGCCACGGGTACCACGGCGCAGCCGCAGTCGCTCGACCTCGGCCTGGCCGGGGCACAGCTAGTGGAGCTGGCTCTGGCAGGACGGATAGCCCCTGATGGGGATCGTATCGCCGTGGTGATGCCACGGCCGACAGGAGATCCGACTCTGGACTCCGCACTGGAACTGCTGCGCAGGCGCGGCAGCCCGGTTCGGGCGGTCCACTGGATCGGCGGACCCCGACTGGGGCTCCGCCAGATTTACCTCGCTCACCTGGAGCGTTGCGGCATGGTGCATGCCGTCGCGGGCCAGATGTGCGGGGTGCTGCCGACGACTCGCTACCAGGCGACCGACACGGCGATCAGCCGGGAGATCCGTGCCCGGCTGGACAGTGCGATCCGCACCGGCGTACCGCCGGACCCGCGGACCGCGGCGCTTGCCGCACTGGCCCACGCGGTCGGACTCGGCAAGCACCTGTACCCCGGCAACGAGGGGCGGTCGTCCAGATCCCGGCTGCGGGACCTGATCCGACACGACCCCATGGGCGGACTGGTGGCGCACGCCGTCATGGACGTCCAGAACGGCGTGGCCGCACAGCCGCGCCGCGACCGTGCACCGGCCCAGCCCGTCCGGGCCACGGCCACGGCCGTTCCGATGCAGCCGCGCCGGACCGGTGCGATGGCCCGCGCGGCCGCGCACTGACCCGTCGTCCGGACACGCGGTACCGGCAGGGGCACGACACGCAGGACCCGTACGCCCAGCAGGACCAGCACGACACGTAACGCCACTGCCGTGACCGGCGTCCCCCAGACCCGGTCCGGTAGCCGCCAGCGCGCGGGGTGGTGAGGCCGGTACGCCGGCCCCGCCGCCCCGCGCGTTTGCGTTACCGGCGCGTTCCGGGGCGCCTTCCGGGCCGTTCCCCAGCGAGGCCGCACGCTTCGGTGGCAGTCTGCTCACCAGCAGACACGCAGAGAGACAGCGAGAGAAGAAGGCGGAGGTGCCGTTCACGTGGCGTCCAATGTCAATCCCACCGTCCGACGCCGCCGACTGGGCATGGAGTTGCGCAAGCTCCGCGAAGACAAGGGCATGACGGCCGAACAGGTCGCCGAGCGCCTGCTCGTCTCCCAGTCCAAGATCAGCCGACTGGAGAACGGCCGGCGCTCCATCAGCCAGCGCGACGTCCGCGATCTGTGCGACGTCTACGAGGTCGAGGACCGGCGGCTCGTCGACTCCCTCATGCAGATGGCCAAGGATTCCCGCCAGCAGGGCTGGTGGCACGCCTTCGGCGACATCCCGTACAGCGTCTACATCGGCCTGGAAACGGACGCCGCCAGCCTGCGCACCTACGAGCCCCTGGTGGTTCCGGGGCTGCTCCAGACCCCGGAGTACGCCCAGTCGCTCGTCCGCGGCGCCTGGCCGGAGACCGCGCCGACCGACGTGGAGAAGCGCGTACAGGTCCGGATGCACCGCCAGAAGCGGCTCTGGGAGACCGACAACAGCAATCCGGAGATCGGGCCGCTGCGCCTGTGGGCGGTCATCGACGAGGCGGCCCTGCGGCGGCACGTGGGCGATGCCCCGCTCATGATCCGGCAGCTGGAGTACTTGATAGAGCAATCGGAGAAGCCGCACGTCACGGTCCAGGTGATGCCGTTCTCGGTCGGAGCGCACCCGGGCGTCAACGGCCAGTACGCCATTCTGGAATTCCCGGACGCCTCCGACTCGACCGTCGTCTACATCGAGGGCGTGACGAGCGATTTGTACCTGGAGAAGGCCAATGACGTTCAGAAATACAGCGTGATGTACGAACATTTGCGCGCGCAGGCCCACAATGTGGACCAGACCCGGCACTTCATCTCCGACATCATCGACGACTTCGCGCGCAAGGAGAACTGAGGTTCCGCAAAAGGCCGGTACGGTACACCGTCACTCCCCGGCCACAGAAGGCCTGAATGGAATATGCCACTCGGTCGGGTGAACAGTCCCCTCACCTGCCGGGACCTGCGGGTAGCGTCGATCACGTCAGCCGGAGCAATGGCCGGCACGGCACCGGGATCCACCGGAACTACTCGCTGAACCGGAGAGAAACATGGCTATTCGTCAGGGCTCCACGGAAAACTGGACCAAGTCCTCGTACTCCGCCAACGGCGCCTGCGTCGAGGTCAAGTCCCCCGTCATGGATGCCATCGCGGTCCGCGACTCGAAGGTGCAGGACGGCCCGTCCCTCACCTTCGCGCCCGGCTCGTGGACCTCGTTCGTCGCCGACATGACCGAGGGCCGGCTGGGACGCCTCGCCTGAACGTCGAGGCGAACATCCCAGCCCGCCGCCGATACGAACAGCGCCACCAGCACGACAGGCACCAGCACCACCGGCACCACCGCACCACTGACTGGAGCCCTCTCGACCGGCCCGCCGTCCTGGCCGAGGGGGCTCGGCCACGTCCGCACGCGGGGGCCGCGCGCAGCCGCGTACGGGGCCGCGCGCGCAGCCCCGTACAGCGGTCATGGCCGCGGCCGGGAGGCGTGGATCAGCGCAGCTGGTCCACGTACCGGTCCGTCCCCGGCACCGTGGGGATGAACGGCGCCACCAGCTCCACTCGGCCCAGCCCCGTCTCCGCGACCTCCGCGTCGAGCCCCTGGAACCGGTCCCAGCAGGTGCGCGGGTCGGCCTCCAGGAACCACAGCAGGGTCAGCCGGGTGTCGACCCCCTCGACCTGCTTCACGTACGTCATCCGGTCGCCGGGCAGCGGCGTCGGACGGAAGACCGTGACCATCGCGGCCGGGGAGCCGGCCAGCCGCTTCGGCAGGGCGCGCGAGCGCAGCCACTCCAGCAGCTCGGCCCGCTGCTCGGGTCCCTCCGCGTCGACCACCTGGACGACCAGCCCGCCGTACGGGTGGTCCAGGGCGTGGAAGTCGCGGGGGCCGGCGGCGCCGTCGCGGTAGACGGTGGCCTCGTGGTCCTGGAACGCGGTGAAGACGTGGGTGCGGTCCTGGTAGACGCGTCCGTCGCGGTTGAGGCGCTTGTTGATGCCGACGGTCCACTTCATGTGCTCGTCGTAGCGGCCCTCGGTGACCCAGTACGTGGATATGTAGCACCCGGCCGTGACGGGCTGGGCGACCGCCGACTTCTCGGGGTAGCGCAGCTCCTGGAGGTCGCGGGTGGCCACCCAGCGGCGGCCGGCGTACATCCAGGGCATGGCCATGGCGCCCGCGTAGTAGTGGTCGTCCTCGTACCAGCGGTTGTACGCGAACTCGTGGCCCGGGTGCGGTTCGACCATCGTGATCAGCGCGTGGCCGGGGTGGACTCCGTAGGGGCCGACCGAGGCGAGCTCGGCGTAGTCGTCGGCCCGGGTGTTCCGCTCGTCTGCTGTCATGGGAGACGGTCTAGCTGATGCGACGTCAGATGGGGAGCCCCTGGCCGGGAGTTCGGCATCCGATACATAGATGCCATATACACGCTCTCACCGCTACGATGCGCGCACCCGCCTCCCGAAGGAGCCCCCGTGCCCGCTTCCCCTCCCGTCGCCGCACCCGCCTCCGCCCCTTCCCCCACCGATGGAACCGCGCCAGGAACCGCACCCGGCGCCGGCCACGCCCCCGGCCGTGCCCCCGGCCACGCCCCCGTCCCGCCGCCGCCGTTCGCCGCACGGATCCGCACGACCGCGCCCTCGGCCGTCCGCGAGATACTCGCCGTCACCGCCCGGCCCGGCATGATCTCCTTCGCCGGCGGCCTGCCCGCGCCCGAGCTCTTCGACGCCGAAGGGATGCGGGCCGCGTACGACACCGTCCTCACCGGCTCGGCCCGCCGCGCGCTCCAGTACTCGACCACCGAGGGCGCCCCCGAGCTGCGCGCGGCCGTGGCCCGGCGGCTCGGCGGGCGCGGCCTGGCCACCACCGGGGACGACGTACTGATCACCACCGGCTCCCAGCAGGGGCTCGGCCTGATCACGACCGCGCTGATCGAACCGGGCGACACGGTCCTGGTCGAGGACCCGACCTACCTGGCCGCGCTCCAGGGGTTCACCCTCGCGGGCGCCCGGGTCGTCCCCGTGCCCTGCGACGACGAGGGCATCCTCCCGGACGCCCTCGAGGAGATCGTCGCCCGCGAGCGCCCCAAACTCCTCTACACCGTCCCCACCTTCCAGAACCCCACCGGCCGCACCCTCCCGGCCGCCCGCCGCGCGGCGGTCGCGGCCGTCGCGGCCCGGCTCGGACTGTGGCTGCTGGAGGACGACCCGTACGGGGACCTGCGCTACGAGGGCTGCGAGGTCCCCTGGCTCGCCGCGCACCCGGGGGCGGAGGACCGCACGGCCCTGCTCGGCAGCTTCTCGAAGGTGATGGCGCCGGGCGTCAGACTGGGCTGGCTGCGCGCACCGGCGGCACTGCTGCGCGGCGCGGTGCTCGCGAAGCAGGCGGCGGACCTGCACACCTCGACGGTGGACCAGTTGGCGGCGGCGGAGTACCTGCGGACGGCGGACCTGGACGCCCACATCGCCCGCGTCCGCGACGCGTACCGCACCCGCCGCGACGCCCTCCTGTCGGGCCTGGCCTCGGCCCTCCCGGCGGGCTCCACGTGGAACCACCCGGAGGGCGGCATGTTCATCTGGGCCCGCCTCCCGGAACACCACGACGCAACACCCCTGCTGCGCAAGGCAACCCGGGCAGGCGTGGCCTACGTCCCCGGAGCCCCCTTCTTCGCGGGCCCCCCGGACCCGAGAACCCTCCGCCTGTCGTTCACGACGCACACGGAGCAGGAAATCGAGGAAGGGCTGCGAAGGCTGGCGGCGGCGCTGGGCTGAGGTGGGGGCGGGGCGGGGGCGGGGGTAACCGGAGCTGCGGGCGGGGCGGGGGCTGCGGGGGTGGAGCGGGGCGGGGTGACCGGAGCTGCGAGCCGGCCGGCGGCTGCGACGGCGCGGCGGGGGCGGGGTTGGCGGGGTCTGTGCGCGAGCCGACTTCGACGGTGACCGGGGGGCGTCCCGGAAGTCCAGTGTCCTTCCGCGCCGGGCCGGCCCGTCAAGGGCGCTCCCTGCGGTCGC
>NZ_JBSGXB010000390.1:0-6183 GCF_053609185.1 Streptomyces sp. NPDC054956
CCCACCACCGGACCGGACTCCTGGCGGGCCATCACCGCCACCTGGCCGGACCCCGAAACCGGGGCCGGGAGCGGGGCCCCGGGCACCCCGGGGTCCAGGGGCTTGCCCCCGGTTTCGGGAAGGGGCGGGGTGGGGGAAACCTCCGCCCGCACCGCAGCCGGGCTCCGGGCCGCCACGCCCGGAACCCCGAACACCCCCCGGCCCACCGGGCCCGGTCCCGCGAGCGCTGCCGCAGCCGCGGTCCGGGCCCACCCCGGACAGCAGGCGGCCCCCGGCACCGCCACCGCCGAGTGGGCCACCACCACGCCCCCACCCGCCGGACCCGCCGGGACCGACACCCTGCCCCGGGCCACCGGGCGCGGGCCCGCGGATGCGGACCCGCCCCCCGGGCGGAACCCGGCGGGCCCGCCCACCTGCTCGCCCACCCCGGCGGGCCCTGCGGGGCCGGGCAGCGCCACCGCCGCGTGGGGAGCGGCCGCCGGGGACGGCACCCCGCTGCGCCGCCGGCTGGAGGCCGCCTGGCTGGGGCGGGCCGTCGGGTGTGTGCTCGGGAAGCCCGTGGAGAAGCTGCCGCTCGCGGCGATCCGGGCGCTGGCCCGGGCCGCCGGGAACTGGCCTCTGGACGACTGGTTCACCGCCGAGGGGGTCCCCGCGGAGCTCCTCGCCGCCCACCCCTGGAACCGCCGCTCCGCCCCCACCTCCCTCGCCGAGAACATCGACGGGACCCCCGAGGACGACGACCTCAACTACCCCCTCCTCGGCCTGCTCCTCCTCCAGCGCCACGGCAAGGGGTTCACCACCGCCGACGTCGGCCGGCTCTGGCTCGACGAGCTCCCGGCCGGCCGCACCTTCACCGCCGAGCGCGTCGCGTACCGGAATCTGCTCCAGGGGCTGGAACCCCCCGCCACCGCCACCCACCACAACCCCTTCCGCGAGTGGATCGGCGCCCTCATCCGCGCCGACGTCCACGGCTGGACCAACCCGGGCGACCCGGCCGCCGCCGCGGCCCAGGCGTACCGGGACGCCGCCCTCACCCACACCGGCAACGGGGTCTACGCGGCCCTGTTCGTCGCCGCCGCCACCGCCGCCGCGGCCACCGGCCGGGCCGACGTGCACACCGCGCTCCGGGCCGGGCTGGCCGTCGTACCGCCCCGCTCGCGCCTCGCCGAAGCCGTCCGCTTCGGCATCCGGACGGCCGCCGCGAGAACAACGACCGCCGCACACGAAAGCAAAAGCGAAGCCGACTTCGATACGGTCGTCGACCTGCTGCACGCCCGCTACGGCCACTACCACTGGGTCCACGCCATCCCCAACACCGCCCTGATCGCCGCCGCCCTCACCCACGCCGACGGCGACTTCACCCGCTCCATCTGCCGTGCCGTGTCCGGCGGTTGGGACACCGACTCCAACGGCGCCACCGCCGGCGCCCTCGCCGGGCTGCTGGCCGGGAGCCCCGAGAACATCCCGCACCGGTGGACCGCCCCCCTCAAGAACCGCCTCGCCACCACCGTCCCCGGCTTCGACGGCACCGGCTTCGACACCCTCGCCCACCTCACCGCTCAGGAGGCAGCCCGCTCATGACGGCCATCGCCGTGCTCGGCAGTACCAACATGGACCTCGTCGCCTACGTCCCCAAGGCCCCCCGCCTCGGGGAGACCGTCACCGGCCGCGCCTTCCGCACGGTCCCCGGCGGCAAGGGCGCCAACCAGGCCGTCGCCGCGGCCCGTTCCGGCGCGGAGGTGGTGATGATCGGCGCGGTCGGCGCCGACGAGTTCGGCGTACGGCTGCGCTCCGCGCTCGCCGCGGCCGGCGTGGAGACCGCGGCCCTGCGCACCGTCGAGGGCGCCAGCGGCACCGCGCACATCACCGTGGACGACGAGGGGGGCAACAGCATCATCGTCATCCCCGGCGCCAACGCGAGCGTCACCGGCCTGGAGGCGGGCGACGCCTCCCGCATCGGCGCCGCCGACTCCCTCCTCCTCCAGCTCGAACTCCCCCTGGAGGCCGTGCTCGAAGGCGCCCTCGCCGCCCGCGCCCACGGCGTCCGTACGATCCTCACCCCGGCCCCGGCCCAGCCGCTGCCGGCCGAACTCCTCGCCGCGACCGACCTGTTGGTCCCCAACGAGCACGAGGCCGCCGCGCTGACCGGGCTCACCGACCCCCACCGGGCGGCCGAGGCGCTGCTGAACCTCGTGCCGGAGGTGGTCGTCACCCTCGGCGCGGCCGGGGCCCTGTACGCCGCCCGCGGCCGCGAGCCGCTGACCGTGCCGGCCCCGCGCGTACGGGCCGTGGACACCACCGCCGCCGGGGACACCTTCGTCGGCGCGCTGGCCGTGGCGCTGGGCGAGGGCCGACCCATGCCGGAGTCCCTGCGCTGGGCCTCGGCGGCCGCCGCGCTCTCGGTCCAGCGCCCCGGCGCGCAGGACTCGATGCCGAGCCGCGCGGAGACCGACGCCGCCTTCGCGAAACCCGGCAAGGCCGGGAAGCCGGAAGAGCCCGGGGAGCCCGGCGAGCTCGCCGATCCCGCGGACTCCGCCGAACTGTCGGACTTCCTGGAGCGGGAGGCCCAGGCGTGAAGGGACCCGCGCCCCTGCGAGGGCTCCGCGTCCTCGACCTCGCCACCCTCTTCGCCGGCCCCCTCGCCGCCAGCCTCCTCGGCGACTTCGGCGCCGAGGTCGTCAAGGTCGAGCACCCGCTGCGCCCCGACCCCTCCCGCGGCCACGGCCCCGCCAAGGACGGCATCGGCCTCTGGTGGAAGGTGCTCGGCCGGAACAAGCGGACGATGACCCTCGACCTGTCCACCCCCGGCGGCCGGGACACCCTGCTGCGCCTGGCCGCCACCGCCGACGTCGTCATCGAGAACTTCCGCCCCGGCACCCTGGAACGCTGGGGGCTCGGCTGGCCCGAGCTGTCCGCCGCCAACCCGCGGCTGATCCTGACCCGCGTGACGGCCTTCGGCCAGGAGGGCCCGTACGCCCACCGGCCCGGCTTCGGCACCCTCGCGGAGGCGATGAGCGGCTTCGCGGCGATCACCGGCGAACCGGACGGGCCGCCGACGCTGCCGCCGTTCGGGCTCGCGGACTCGATCGCCGCGCTGACCACCGCGTACGCCGTGATGACGGCGCTCGCCGGCCGCGACCGCACCGGGCAGGGGCAGGTGGTGGACCTCGCGATCATCGAGCCCATCCTGAGCGTGCTCGGGCCGCACCCGCTCTGGTACGACCAGCTCGGCTACGTCCAGCCGCGCACCGGCAACCGTTCCACGAACAACGCCCCCCGCAACACCTACCGCAGCGCGGACGGGCGCTGGCTGGCGGTCTCCACCTCCGCCCAGTCGATCGCCGAGCGCGTGATGCGGCTCGTCGGCCGGCCCGAGCTGATCTCCGAGCCCTGGTTCGCGACGGGCTCCGGGCGCGCCGGCCACGCGGACGTCCTCGACGAGGCGGTCGGCGGCTGGATCGCCCGCCACAAGGCGGACGAGGTGACGGCCGCGTTCGAGGAGGCCGAGGCGGCCGTCGCGCTGGTCTACGACGTACGGGACGTGATGGCCGATCCGCAGTACGCGGCCCTGGACACGGTCACCGAGGTCGAGGACCCGGAACTCGGCCCGATCCGCATGCAGAACGTCCTCTTCCGGCTCTCCGGGACCCCCGGTTCCATCCGCTGGGCGGGCCGCCCGCACGGCGCGGACACCGACGCCCTCCTCACCGAACTCGGCCTGTCCACGGCCGAGATCACCGCTCTGCGCACCGAAGGGGTCCTGTGATCCTCACCTGGCTCTACGTTCCCGGCGACCGCCCGGAGGTGGTCGTCAAGGCGCTGCGCGCCGGGGCCGACGCCGTCATCGTGGACCTGGAGGACGCGGTGTCGGCCTCCCGCAAGGAGTACGCCCGCACCGCCACCGCCGAACTGCTCGCCTCCCGGCATCCGGTGCCGGTCCACGTCCGCGTCAACGCCCTGGACTCCCCCTGGGGCGGCGCCGACCTCACCGCGCTGGCCGGCCTGCGGGGCCTCGCCGGACTGCGGCTGCCGAAGATCTCCGCGCCCGGGCAGATCGTCGCCACCGCCGAACGCACCGGCGGGGTGGCCCTGTACGCCCTGCTGGAATCGGCGATCGGTGTGGAACGGGCGTACGAGATCGCCCGCGCGCACCCCGCCCTGCGCGGGCTGTCCCTGGGCGAGGCGGACCTGCGGGCCGACCTCGGCGTCACCGCCGAGGCCGGCCTGGACTGGCCGCGCTCACGGGTGGTCGTCGCGGCCCGCGCGGCCGGGCTCGCGCCGCCCGCCCAGTCGGTGTTCCCCGACATCCGGGACCTGGAGGCGCTGGCCGCCTCCTGTGCCCGGGGCCGTTCGCTGGGTTTCCTGGGGCGGGCGGCGATCCATCCGCGCCAGCTCCCGGTGATCGAGCGGGCCTACCTCCCCGGCCCGGCCGAGGTGGTGGCGGCCGAGGAGATCGTGGCCGCGGCCCGCCGCACCCCGGGCGCGGTGGCCCTGCCCGACGGCCGGTTCGTCGACCCGGCGATGCTGGCCGGCGCGGAACGGGTCATGGCCCTGTCCCGCCGCGACGCGCCCGTACTCTCCTGAACCACGAGCACACCGGCCGCCCCGGCCCCGCACGGGGTGGCCGGGGGCCCGGCGGCCGGGCCGGCCGTCGGGCCGGCCGCCGGATCAGGCGTTCAGGGCCGACCAGAGCCACTGGCCGCCGACCCGTACGTACAGCCGCTTGTTGACCGAGTCGACGGCCATCGTGCCGTCCAGCGGCTGGCGGGTGAAGGAGGCGTCGTTGACCGGGCCGGGGACCAGCCGCAGCGGCGGGTTCGCGGCGTTCTTGACCGGGATCGTGCCGGTCGCCTGGAGGCCGCTGCTGCCGTAGCTGTTCTCCACCCGGAAATCGCCGGTGGAGGACTGCTCGTAGTAGATGTGGGTGGTCGGCGGGGTGCCGTAGAGCCCGACGACGTTGCGCAGCACCGCGGTCGAGCCGGGGCCCGAGTAGAGGTCCACGCCCGCGTTGACCGTGGCGTTGCCCGCCTTGTTGGCGATGACCACGTTCTCCAGGGCGCTGGAACTCGCCGCCCAGCCGATGATGTTGCGCGCGGTCTTCGCGGTGCCGGCCGCGAAGTCGCCGGCGTAGCAGTAGATGTTCGTCGCGTAGACGTGCGTGCAGCCGGCGTCGGTCTTCAGGTGCGGGCCGCCCTGCATGCGGGAGGTCTCGAACTTGCAGTCCGTGATGTAGATGCCGTTGGGGTTGTTGGAGGTGACGGCGCCCTGGCCGATCCACAGCGCGCCGGTGCCGAACGCCTCCATGCGGCAGCCGATGAAGTGGATCTGGTTGATGTTGTCCTGGCTGTAGCCCCACGTGCCCGCGGTGGCGGAGGAGGCGTTGCGCAGCCAGACGTTGGGCTGGGTGGTGCTGCCTTCGGTGCCGGTGCTGTCCTCGATGACGAGGTTGTAGAAACGGGAGTCCCAGAACTCGACGGCGTCGATGCACATGTCGTTGTTGGAGGACATGAAGACGTCGCGGAAGTAGGAGTTGTTGTTGTAGTAGAGCTCCAGCAGCAGGCCGGTCTTGCGGTTGCCGTTGAAGCCGAGGTTCTCCACGGCGCAGTAGCGGCGGTGGGTGGAGCCCGTGGAGCCGGAGGTGCCGGTGCCGGACATCCGCAGCAGGATGCCGTCACCGCCCTTGATCAGGGTGGACGCCTTGGCGCCCGCGCCGGCGAGCCGGATGCCGTCGCCCTTGACGGCCAGGGCCGGCTGCCCGGCGGTGGGCTTGACCAGGTACTTCCCGACGGGGAAGTAGACCGTGCCGCCGCCCGCGGCGGCCGCCGCGTCGAGCGCCTTCTGGATCGCGAGCGTGTCGTCGGCCACGCCGTCGCCGATCGCCCCGTAACCCGTGGCCTTCACGTCGATCCAGTCGGGCGTGCCCGCGGTGGCCGCGGCGGCGGTCCCTCCGGTGCCCAGTACGGCCGCCCCCGCGGCCAGTCCGGCCACGGCCCCCGTGAGCAGCGCCCTGCGTGCGGTCTTCGGCTGTTCGTTCATGATCTCCCCCTCAGCGATACCGATGATCGACCATGATCATGCCAGGTGTCTGTGACATGCTCCCCGGACCGCGGCCACGCCGCAGGGGCGCCGCCCGGACGCCCGGCGCCACGCGGGCACGCCGCCTCGTGGCCGGGCCCCCCGGCC
>NZ_JBSGXB010000391.1:0-6165 GCF_053609185.1 Streptomyces sp. NPDC054956
ACCCACCCACTGACTGACAGCGGCGGGCGACCCGCCCCCCGGCGGGCCGTCCGCCGCTGTCAGTCGTCGGTCGTCGGCCGTCAGCGGCCGTGGCGGCCCGGCGTCGCCCGGCGGCGGGCCAGCCCGAACAGCACGGCGGCGCCGATGGCCAGGACTCCGGCCCCGGCGATCGCGATCGCCGGGGTGGCGCGGCTGGAGCCGGTCTCCGCGAGGTCGGTCCCGCTCTGCGAGGGGGTCGCGGGCGCGGTGGCCGCGCCGTTCGTCTTCGGGTCGTTGTCCCCGTGCCCGTTGTGCTCCACCGTGGACTTGGCGGCGCCGTCGGCGATCTGCTGGTCGGTCGGGGCCTGGGGCTGCTTCGGGGGAGTGGAAGCGGGCTTGGTGTCCGGCATGGTGCCCGCACCGCCGGTGCCCGTGCCGCCGGTTACCGCACCGCCGGTGCCCGTGCCCGTGCCCGTTCCGCCGTTGTCCTTGCCGAAGACCACGTCCGAGCAGGTGTAGAAGGCCTCCGGGCTGTCCGAGCGCTGCCAGATGCTGTAGATCAGGTGCCGGCCGGACTTGTTGGGGACGGTTCCGGAGAAGACGTAGTCACCGTTCTGCATGCCCGGGTCGGAGACCTTCGCGAAGGGCGCCGGCTCCAGGTCGGACCACTTCAGCGGCTTCGTCGGGTCGTAGCCGTCCTTCGTCACGTACAGCTCGAAGGAGCCCTTGTGCGGGGCGGTCCCCTTGTAGCGGAAGGTGTGGGCGCCCGGGGCCATCGGGCTGGCCGGCCAGTCGGCGCGCGCCAGGTCCAGCCCCTTGTACTTGCCGTTCCCCGCGGAGCACAGCTGCCCGTCCGGGATCAGCGACTTGCTCTGCCCGGCGGCGTTGGCGATGTTCACCGCGTTCCAGTCGTAGAACGCCTGCGCGCCGCTCGCCGAGACCGCCGCCTTGCAGGCCGCCGACTTCGGGGCCTCGGGGCCCTCCGCGTAGCACGCGGCCACCCGGCTGACCGGGTCCGTCATCGAACCGTGGGCGGCCGCGGGCACGGCGGCGTACGCGGCCACCGCGATCGGGGCCAGACCGGCTGCGGCGATACGGGCGGCGGTACGGCGTGCGGACATGGCGGATCTCCTCTGGGGCACGGCACGGGGCAGCGCGAGTAGGGGGCCGAGGCTGTGCGGCGCCGCCCCTCACGGGTTCGCGGCGCCGCCTCCGGCCCTCCCTGGCCCAGCCAAACTAACCGCCGCCAACCGCCGTTCGGCCGGGTTCGGGCCCCCGGAGCCGATCCTTAGGGTCCGCTTAAGGAGCCACTAAGCGGGCCCACAGAAAGCGGCCGGATCAGGCGTACAGGGCGGCGATGCCCTCGGCGGATCGGGCCCGGGCTTCCAGGGCGTCCAGGGCGCGCACGGCCTCGGCGGCCGCCTCGGGGTCGGTGGCGGCGAGGCCGCTCCCGGCGAACTCGTCCTCGTCCAGGCGCAGGACGGCGGAGCCGTCGGCCGACACCCACAGGTCGAGGTCCAGGTCCTCGATCAGGATCGTGCCGTCCCCGACCACCGCCGGGCGCGTGACGTCGCAGTACCAGCCCTTGAGGACGCCCTCGCCGGTCCGGACCTCCTTCACGGCGTACCAGCGGTCGCGCCAGAAGTGCTCGGTGAACACGTCGCCCGGCTCGAAGCGCACGAACCCGAAGTCCCGTACGCCCTCGGCCGCCCAGGGGGCCCGTACGGTGATCCGGGTGCCGGTGTCGGCGACGAGCCGCGCCGGGTAGGCGATCTTGGTGCGGCCCCCCTTGGTGAGGGTGACCGTGAAGGTGGGCTGGGGAGGGTCGGCGGTCAACGGGGGTTCTCTCCTCGGGACAGTCGCTTGGTGAATCGGGTCTCGGTCGCGCAGATCTCGTACCCGAGCCAGGTGTTGACGGCGAGCATCGGGACGTTGCCGGTGTCGTTGCCGGTGAACGCGTCCGTGTAGCCGGCCGCGCGGGCCCGCAGCAGCGAGTCGGTCTTGGCGAGCCTGGCCATCCCCAGCCCGCGGAACTCGCGCAGGGTGCCGGTCATGGCGGAGGAGTAGCGGGTGGCCCCGTCGGTGTGGGCGGCGGTGAAGGCGGCCACCTTGCCGTCGACGAGGACCACGGTGGTGAGTTCCAGGTCGAGGTACGGGTTGTTCCAGGTGTGCCGCAGCCAGTCCTCGTAGTCGTCGAACTCCGTGGGCACGTCGCCCGGTTCGTCGAGGCTCGCCGCCGCGTCGGCCTCGAAGAGCGGCCGCGGGTCGGCGGCGAAGGCCGAGGCGGGGCGCAGCTCGACGCCGGCCGGGAGGTTCCCGGGAAGGGCCGGCAGGCCGGGCGCGGTGAGGTCGCGGCGCAGGAAGTGCGCGGACCGTGAGGCGCGGTAGCCGTGCCGCTCGGCGAAGGCGCGGTGGGACGGCTCGTCCAGGACCCAGGCGTACGCGTCCTTCGCGCCCTCGGCGGCGAGGTGTTCCTCGGCGGCGCGCAGCAGGGCGGTCCCGGCGCCGAGCCCGCGCCGCGCGGGGTCCACGTAGGCGTTGACGAAACCCTGGCCGGGCTCGGGGCTGTCGTAGACGATGCCGACCTGCGCGGTGCCGACCACCCGGCCGTCGGCGGCCTCGGCGACGAGGACGCGGTAGCGCTTGTCGGGGTGGGCGGAGGCGATCTCGAAGGCCACCCCTCGAGCGGTGCCGATCATGAACGGCAGCGCCGCGCGCCGCACGCGGACGACGGACTCGGCGTCGTCGGTGTCGTTCGGGCGCAGGTCCCGGATCGTTGTGATCATGTCCTGGACGGTACGGCCGGTGCGGGGCCGCGCGCGCGTGAATTTCGGGCCGGAGCCGGGGCCCGATGGGGGACAATCGGCCGCGTGACCTCGACTTCCACGAACCTGAAGATCCGCATCGACGCGGCGCCCGGCGCGGCCGCCCCGTACGAGCAGCTGCGCGCCCAGATCGCTGAGGGCGCGCGGGCGGGACGGCTGCCGGCCGGTTTCAAACTGCCGACGGTACGCGGCCTCGCGGAGGAGCTGGGGCTGGCGGCGAACACGGTCGCCAAGGCCTACCGGGTGCTGGAGGCGGACGGGGTGATCGAGACCCGGGGCCGGGCCGGCAGCTTCGTCGCGGCGGCGGGCGACGGCGCCTTCCGCGAGGCGGCCGCCGCCGCGCAGGCCTATGCGGAACGGGCGCGACGGCTGGGCCTGAGCTTCGACGAGGCGACGGCCGCGGCGCTGGACGCGCTCCGTGCGCGCTACGCCGGCTGAGTTCCGCGGCCCCGCCGGGCCGGTGCCCGCCGGGCCGGTGCCCGCCGGGCCGGTCCCCGCCGGGCCGGTCCTCGCGCCGCGGCCGCGCCCCGCCGGGTCAGTCCTTGCGGCGCAGGAGCCGGGCCTGGAGGTGGTGCTGCATGGGCTGTCCCACCGCGGCCATTTCCTGCACGATCGTCAGCTCGCCGTCCCCCAGGGCGTAGTGGCGCCGCATGCCGGTCACTTCCTTGGCCCGGGGGGTCAGCCCCACGGTCCCGGTCGCCATCTCGATCTCCATGCCCGAGACCTGGCCGACGTACGTCTCGACGATTCCCGTCGGGTGGGCCAGCGTGACCTCGACGGAGGCGTCCGGCAGGATGCGCCACCAGCCGGTCTCCCGTCCCGCGGGGCGCAGGGCCGCCCCGGACTCGTCGATCAGCCACGCGCGCGACTCGTAGCACAGGAAGGGCCTGCCGTCGTGGCTGAAGGTGATCTCCTGC
Source organism: Streptomyces sp. NPDC054956 (assembly GCF_053609185.1). Taxonomy (NCBI): domain Bacteria; kingdom Bacillati; phylum Actinomycetota; class Actinomycetes; order Kitasatosporales; family Streptomycetaceae; genus Streptomyces; species Streptomyces sp. NPDC054956. The sequence goes on from NZ_JBSGXB010000391.1 coordinate 3,722, forward strand.
TCGTACCGGAAGCCGTGCTCCAGGGTCGGGTACTCGCCGCTTCCCCGGCCGTGCCAGCGGCCGATCAGGCCCAGCACCGGCTGGAGTTGCGGGTGCGGCTCGGGGCCTTCGCCGAGGACGTGGCTGTCGGGGAAGGGATTCTCCTGCGCCGGTTCGAGCACGGTGCGGTCTCCTGTTCGTGGGTCACCCCGGGGTCTGCGCGGCCGACGGGGGCCTTCGGCCGCGCCCCCATTGTCGACTGCCCGGCCTGATCCGACGGACAGGCCCTACAGGTAGAGCCCGGCCTCCGTGTCGTGCCCCTGCGGCGGCAGCAGGGCCGAGGGGCCGGTCGTACCGCGGCGCATCGCGTAGAGCTCCGCCAGCGTCGCCCCCTCGCGGGAGACGCCCTCGTCGGTGCCGAGCCAGTCCGTGGCCTCGCGGTGCGTGAGGCGGCCGACCTCGATCCGGGCCAGGCAGCGGCCGGGCCGGACCACCGCCGGATGCAGCCGCTCCAGGTCCTCGTTGGTGGTCACGCCCACCAGTACGTTGCGCCCCTGGCCGAGCAGCCCGTCCGTGAGGTTGAGCAGCCGCGACAGCGCCTGCCCGGCGGTGTGCCGGGCCTCGCCGCGGATCAGCTCGTCGCAGTCCTCCAGCAGGAGCAGCCGCCAGCGGCCCTTCGCCGTGCCCTCGTCCTCGCCGATCGCGATGTCCATGAGGTAGCCGACGTCGTTGAACAGCCGTTCCGGGTCCAGCACGCAGTCCACCTGGCACCAGTCGCGCCAGGACCGGGCGAGCGTGCGCAGGGCCGAGGTCTTCCCGGTGCCCGGCGGACCGTGCAGCAGGAGCAGCCGGCCCGCGATGTCGTCGGGGGTGATCTTCATCAGCCGGTCCATCGCCCCGGCCACCGGCGCCGTGTAGTTGGGCCGCACCTCGGCCCAGGTGCCGGCCGCGATCTGCCGGGTCGTGCGGTACGGGCCGCGCCGCGGGGAGACGTACCAGAACCCCATGGTGACGTTCTCGGGCTGCGGTTCGGGCTCGTCCTGCGCGTCCTTGGTGGCCTCGCCGAGCACCCCGGCGGCGAGTTCGTCGCTGACGGCCGTCACCGTGACGTCGGCGCCCCGGCTCCAGCGGGAGACGAGCATGGTCCAGCCCTCGCCCTCGGCGAGCGTGGCGCTGCGGTCGCTGTCGCGCGCCGAGCGCAACACGGTGGCCAGGGGCGGCAGGAGGGTGGCGCCGGCCTTCACCCGGTCGATGGACACGCTGTGCGAGTAGGGCTGCTCGCCGGACGCGAAACGGCCGAGGAACAGCGCGTCGACGACGTCCGACGGGGAGTCGCTGTCGTCGACGTTGAGCCGGATCGGCAGCGCGTCTTGCGGGTTGGCTGGCATGGCGCCCATGATCCGGCACGAACTGCCCTCATGCACCCGTGTTTCGCCGGATCGAGTGGCGGGATTCCCTCTTCAAACGCCGTGCGGGTGAAGATTCGGACGCCATGTCTGCCCTGAATATTCTTGGCATGAACACTTCCAGCGGACCTCGGCTCCTTGTACCACGGACTCAGGAGTAACTCCGGAGTAACCCCCCACAAGGAGCCGCACACATGAGCATGAGAATGTCTCGTTTCACAGCCTTGGCCTCTTCCCTGTTACTCGCCGCGGGAGCCGCCCTCTTCGGTGCCGGCCAGGCGACCGCCGCCGCCGACTTCGGCTACGTCGCCCTCGGTGACTCGTACTCCTCCGGCGTCGGCGCCGGCAACTACGACAGCGCCAGCGGAAACTGCAAGCGCACCACCCGTGCCTACCCGGCGCTCTGGGCGGCCGCCCACGCCCCGCAGACCTTCTCCTTCGTCGCCTGTTCCGGCGCCCGTACCGGCGATGTGATGAGCGGCCAGCTCGCACCCCTGAACGCCGGCACCGACCTCGTCAGCATCACGATCGGAGGCAACGACGCCGGATTCTCCGACGTCATGACGACCTGTGTGCTCCAGTCCGAGGCCAACTGCGTCAGCCGGGTCAACCAGGCCAAGGCCTACGTCGACTCCACCCTCCCCGGCCAGCTCGACCAGGTCTACAACGCCATCCACAGCCGGTCCCCGGGCGCCCGCGTGGTCGTCCTCGGCTATCCCCGCTTCTACAAGCTGAACGGCAACTGCGTCGCCGGACTGACGGAGGGCGAACGCACGGCCATCAACGGCGGCTCCGACTACCTCAACGCCGCCATCGCCAAGCGCGCCGCCGACCACGGCTTCACCTTCGCCTCGGTGGCGGGCGCCTTCACCGGTCACGAGATCTGCTCCGGCAGCGAGTGGCTGCACAGCCTCAACTGGCTGAACATCGGCGAGTCGTACCACCCCACCGCCGCCGGGCAGTCGGGTGGCTACCCGCCGGTCTTCACCAGCGCGGCCTGACGGTCACGGGCTGTCCGTCGGGCCCGGCGCCGGTGACGCGGAACCGCTCGGTCCGCCG
>NZ_JBSGXB010000392.1:0-6144 GCF_053609185.1 Streptomyces sp. NPDC054956
GGGGGGATCCCGGGAGTCTTGTGTTTTTCCGGGACGGGACGGCCTGTCAAGGGTGGCCGAAGGCCATCGCGAAGCGACGCGACCGAAGGGAGCGCCCTTGACAGGCCGGCCCGGCACGGAAGGACACTCGACACCCGGGACGCCCCCCGGTCACCGTCGAAGCCACCGAGTGCGTGGGCCCCGCCAACCCCGCCCCCGCTCCACCGTCGCAGCCCCCGGCCGGCCCGCAGCTCCGGTCACCCCCCACCCCCGCCCCACCGCCGCAGCCCCGCCCCGCTCGCAGCTCCGGCCCTCCCCCACCGCGCGAAACCCCTGGTCGCGAGCCTCTTGCGCGCCGTAGAGTCGCGGACGGTTTGTGACCGGGAACGACCGCGGGGGACTGCGCATGCACCGACGGATACGACGACGCAGGTCTTTCGCGGCGCTGGCCATCGGGCTGGGTCTGTTCACCGCAGGGTGCGGGCCCCTGTCCGGCGCGGACAAGGGCGCCTTGAAAACCACCACGACCCCTTCGGCTTCGCCCTCGCCCTCCCCCTCACCCGACCGCAAGCCGCTCGACGCCGCGGCCCTCCTCGACACCGCCGTGCCGGCAGAGGCCTACCAGGTCGAGCCCGCACCTGCCGAGGTTCGCCAACCGGCCTCGGTCAAGCCGTTGTCGAATCCCGTGTGCGGGCAGTTCCTGGGCCTCAAGGACGGACTGTCCGCAACGGTGGTGGTCACGCAGGGCCTCACCTTCAAGGCCGACGCCGCGCGCGGCGGCATGACCACTGCCGCCTACAAGAACGTCGCCGACGCCCGCGATGCCTTCGCCCAGCTCCGCACCACCCGGGCGGCCTGCCCGTCCTTCTCCGCGGCAGGTACCCCGAACGCCCCCGTGGTGAGCGTCGTGGACCGGACGGCTCCGCCCGAGGGCGACGAGGCCCTGGCCTTCGCGCTGACCGCGGACCTTTCGGAGCGGCAGGACACGCTGATGGAGGAGCACGTCGTCGTCAGAGTCGGCGCAGCGATCATCGACTTCCGGAAGATGTCGTTCGGCGGCGACGGCCCCCGCGGGGTCCCGACCTTCCTCATGTCCGGCCAGGTGACGCGCCTGGTACAGGCACAGCTCTGACCGGGGGCGGGTCCGGGGCCCGGGCCGGGGGGGCGGGATTCGAGCTGGGCTGCGCCCCTTCCCTCCCCGCCCCCCGACCCGTAGCCTGACGCCCCGTCAGATCCATCCTGTCGTCAGGATCAGGAGGCCGCGTCATGTCGCCGCTGCTGCAAGGGAAGACCGTCATCGTCTCCGGCGTGGGGGCCGGGCTCGGGCATCAGGTGGCCGCCACCGTGGTCCGGGACGGCGGCAACGCCGTGCTCGGCGCGCGGACCGAGGCCAACCTCGCGAAGTCCGCCGCCGAGATCGACCCCGACGGCTCGCACACCGCGTACCTGCCGACCGACATCTCCGACGAGCGCCAGTGCGAAGCCCTCGCCGCCCTCGCCGAGGAGCGCTTCGGCGGCGTCGACGCCGTCGTGCACGTCGCCGCCTGGGACTCGTACTTCGGCGGCCTCGAGGACGCCGACTTCGGGACCTGGCAGCAGATCCTCGACGTGAACCTGCTCGGCACCCTGCGCATGACCCGCGCCTGCCTGCCCGCCCTCAAGCGCGCCGGCGGATCCGTCGTCATCATCGGCACCCAGTCCGCCATCGCCTCCCCCAACGAGGTCCAGCAGGCCGCCTACGCCGCCTCCAAGGGCGCCCTGACCTCCGCCATGTACTCCATGGCCCGCGAGCTCGGCCCCCACCGCATCCGTGTGAACACCGTGCTCCCCGGCTGGATGTGGGGCCCGCCGGTCCAGGCCTTCGTCACGTTCACCGCGCACACCGAAGGCGTTCCCGAGGCCGAGGTCCACGCGCGGCTCACCGACCGCATGGCGCTGCCCGATCTGGCCACCGACGGGGACGTCGCCGACGCCGCCGCCTTCCTGGCTTCCGACCGGGCGCGGGCGATAACCGGCCAGTCGCTGCTGGTCAACGCCGGTGAGCTGATGCGATGAGCCCCTCGGCCCCCGTGCGGGCGGATCGTATGCTCGGCCCATGACCACTCCGAGTGACGCTCCGACCGACAACTCGATGCGCCGCGCGCTCCGCCGCGCCCGCGACGGCGTCGCGCTCGACGCGACCGAGGCGGCCGTACTCCTGCAGGCGCGCGGCGAGTCCCTGAAGGACCTCGCCGCCTCCGCCGCCCGCGTACGGGACTCCGGGCTCGAAGCCGCCGGCCGGCCCGGCGTCATCACGTACTCGCGCAAGGTCTTCATCCCCCTGACCCGCCTGTGCCGCGACAAGTGCCACTACTGCACCTTCGTCACGGTCCCGGGCAAGCTCCGCAAGGCCGGCCACGGCATGTACCTCTCCCCGGACGAGGTCCTCGACATAGCCCGCCAGGGCGCGGCCATGGGCTGCAAGGAGGCCCTGTTCACGCTCGGCGACCGGCCCGAGGACCGGTGGCCCGAGGCCCGCGAGTGGCTCGACGCGCACGGCTACGACGACACCCTCGCCTACGTGCGCGCCATGGCCATCCGCGTCCTGGAGGAGACGGGCCTCCTCCCCCACCTCAACCCGGGCGTCCTGTCCTGGTCGGAGCTGCAGCGGCTCAAGCCGGTGGCCCCGTCGATGGGCATGATGCTGGAGACCACCGCCACCCGCCTGTGGTCCGAGCCCGGCGGCCCGCACCACGGCTCCCCGGACAAGGAGCCGGCCGTCCGGCTGCGCGTCCTGGAGGACGCGGGCCGCTCCAACGTGCCGTTCACCACCGGGGTCCTGATCGGGATCGGCGAATCGTACGAGGAGCGCGCGGAGGCCTTCTTCGAGCTCCGCCGGATCCAGCGCAGCTACCACGGCATCCAGGAAGTCATCGTCCAGAACTTCCGTGCCAAACCGGGCACGGCCATGCGCGGCATGCCCGACGCCGAGCTGGAGGAGCTGGCCGCCGCCATCGCGGTGGCCCGTCACATCCTGGGCCCCTCGGCCCGCATCCAGGCTCCGCCGAACCTCGTCGACGCCGAGTACGCGCTGCTCATCGGTGCGGGCATCGACGACTGGGGCGGGGTCTCGCCGCTCACCCCCGACCACGTCAACCCCGAGCGCCCCTGGCCGCACATCGAGGAGCTGGCCGAGCGGACCGCCGCCGCCGGGTTCGAGCTGCGCGAACGCCTCACGATCTACCCGGAGTTCCTGCAGCGCGGCGAGCCCTGGCTGGACCCCCGGCTGCTGCCGCACGTACGGGCGCTGGCCGACGCGCAGACGGGCCTCGCGAACGAGTCCGCGACCGTGGAGGGCCGTCCCTGGCAGGAGCCGGACGAGGGGTTCACGGCTTACGGGCGCACCGACCTGCACACCACCATCGACACGCAGGGCCGTACCGGCGACCGCCGCGACGACTTCGACGACGTGTACGGCGACTGGGAGGCCCTGCGGGAGGCCGCGGCGCCCGGCATGGTGGCGGAGCGCATCGACACGGACGTACGGGCGGCCCTGGCGCAGGCCGCCGACGATCCGACGGAGCTCACCGACGAGCAGGCGCTGGCCCTGCTGCACGCGGACGGCCCGGCCCTGGACGCCCTGTGCCGGATCGCGGACGACCTGCGCAAGTCGGTGGTGGGCGACGAGGTCACGTACATCGTCACCCGCAACATCAACTTCACCAACGTCTGTTACACCGGCTGCCGCTTCTGCGCCTTCGCGCAGCGCCGTACGGACGCGGACGCGTACACCCTCTCCCTGGACCAGGTCGCGGACCGCGCCGCGCAGGCGTGGGACGTGGGCGCGGTCGAGGTCTGCATGCAGGGCGGCATCCACCCGGACCTGCCCGGGACGGCGTACTTCGACATCGCGCGGGCGGTGAAGCAGCGGGTGCCGGGCATGCACGTGCACGCCTTCTCGCCGATGGAGGTCGTCAACGGCGCGACGCGCACCGGCATGTCGGTGCGCGACTGGCTGACGGCCGCCAAGGAGGCCGGGCTCGACTCCATCCCCGGCACGGCGGCGGAGATCCTGGACGACGAGGTCCGCTGGGTGCTGACCAAGGGCAAGCTGCCGACGGCGGACTGGATCGACGTGATCAGCACGGCCCACGAGCTGGGCATCCGCTCATCCTCCACGATGATGTACGGCCACGTGGACCAGCCCCGGCACTGGCTCGGCCACTTCCGCACCCTGGCCCGCGTGCAGCAGGCGGCGCTGGACAAGGGGGTGGAGGGGTTCACGGAGTTCGTGACGCTGCCGTTCATCCACACGAACGCCCCGGTGTACCTGGCGGGCATCGCCCGGCCCGGCCCGACGGTGCGCGACAACCGGGCGGTGACGGCGATGGCGCGGCTGCTGCTGCACCCGTACATCCGCAACATCCAGACGAGCTGGGTGAAGCTGGGCTCGGAGGGCGCGGCCGAGATGCTGCGCTCGGGCGCCAACGATCTGGGCGGGACGCTGATGGAGGAGACCATCTCGCGGATGGCGGGCTCCAGTTACGGCTCGTACAAGTCCGTCCAGGACCTGATCGCGGTCGCGGAGGCGGCGGGCCGGCCCGCGAAGGCCCGTACGACCCTCTACGGGGAGGTCCCGCAGGAGCGCCAGGACGCGGCCCGCGCCTCGGACGGCCACCTGCCGGAGCTGCTGCCGGTGCTGGACTGACGCACCGCCGCGCCGTACGCGAGCGGGCCCGGCCGGGGAACAGTCCGGCCGGGCCCGCTCACGTACTGGAGGCGGCAGGGCCACTCAGCCCACCAGCAGGTCCTTCTTCAGCTGCTTCAGCTCGCGGGAGTCGATGCCGAGGCCGTCCTTGAGGTAACGGTCGAAGGTGCCGTACTTGGCCGTGACCTCCGCGTACCCGGCGTTGAGGTACTCCGGGCGGACGTCGAGCATCGGCTTGTAGACGGCCGCCTGGGCGGCCGGGAGGTGCGAGAGGATCGCGTCGTTGGCGGCCTTGCGGTAGTCGTTGCTGGCCAGGTAGTCGGCCATGACGGTCTCGCCCGGCACGCCGAGGGCGGTCAGCAGGGTGGCGCCGGCCCAGCCCGTGCGGTCCTTGCCCGCGGTGCAGTGGAAGAGGACGGCGCGGTCGCGGTCGCGCTCCATGCCTTCGAAGACCTGCGTGTACGCCTTCTTGCCGCCCTCGCCGCCGACCATCGCCCTTTCGGCGTCGGCCATGGCCCTGACGGCCTCGTCGGGGGACTTGGGCATGGTCTGGAAGGACGGCGAGCCCGCGAAGACGTCGGCGACGACGTACTTGGCGCCGGCCGGCACCTTGTCGGCGTCCTTGGCGCGCTCGCTCTCCATCCGGAGGTCGAAGATCGTCTTGACGCGCAGGCGCTGGAGCTTGGCGAGGTCGTTGTCGGTCAGCTTGTCGAGGGCGTCGGAGCGGTAGATCTCGCCCATCTTGACCCACTGGCCGGTGGCGGTGCGGTAGCCGCCCGCGTCACGGAAGTTGGCGGTGCCCTCCAGCTTGATCAGCCGGTCGGCGAGACGCAGGCCCTCGCCGCGGTCGGGGTCGAAGTCGAACCACTGCCGGTCGGCGGCGGGCAGCCCCGAGACCACGGCCTGCCCCTGGGCGCCGCCCTTGGCTACGACCTTGCCGTTGGCCTTGATCTCGACGCGCTTGGTGCCCTTGGCGTTCCACTTCAGGGTGTACGAGCCGTTCGCACCGGCGGTGACGGTGGCCTCGGTGAAGGGGATGGCGGAGTGCCCGTGGTGCCGGCCGGCCCAGGGCAGGTCCCACCCGGAGGCGGCGGTGGCGGCGGGGGCCGCGACCAGGGTGAGGGTGAGCGTGGAGGCGACGACGGTCGCGCCGAGGAGTGCCTTCTTCATGCCCCCGAGACTGTTGGCCTCCGGATAACGCGATGTGAACACGGCATGGCCGGAACCGGCCGGTGGCAAGGCGAGTGACAAAACGTGCCACCCGCCTGGCCGGCGCGTTACGAGCCCCAGCCCGGGCCCGCCCGCCCCGCCGGCGGAGCCTCCGCCGGGCCCCTGGGGAGCGCCGGCCCGAGCCCCGGCCCCGGAGCGGAGCCAACGGGGCGCCCCGAGCTCCGCCCGGCCCCCTGGGGCTCCGCCCCGGACCCCGCGCCTCAAACGCCGGCGGGGCTGGATCTGGCCAGCGTCCGCCTGCACCAATC
>NZ_JBSGXB010000393.1:0-6136 GCF_053609185.1 Streptomyces sp. NPDC054956
AACCCCTGGCTTCGCGGTTGGTGACTCCCCGCCCCCGGCCCCGACGCGCGGGGGGCGCCCGTCCTACTGCGCGGGCTGCGCCCGGGGCCCCCCCGGCCCGGGCGGCGGCGCTCGCGGCCGGGGGCTGCGCCGCGGTGATGCCGTCCACGGCGCGGCCCTGGCCGCCGAGCACCGAGACGGCGTACCCGCGGGCGGCGACGTCGGTGACGGTGACCGGGTGGACCCAGCCGGCGTCCTTGCAGGCCGGATCGGTGATCTTGTTCTGGGCGAGCCAGGCGTTGTAGCCGGCGGCCCAGCCGCGCATCAGCTCCTTCACCTCCTTGCCGGGCCCGGCCGGTGCGGGAGCGGAGAGCAGCTTCTCCACGGCACCGGAATCGCGGACGCCCTTGAAGTACAGGTCGCTGGAGAGGTTCCTGGCGGCGGAGGAGAGCGAGCCGTCGGGCGCGGCGTCCGGGCCGAACCAGCGCGAGCGCTCCCCGGAGACGGTCAGGAACCCGTCGGCGAGCACGCACACCTGGTCGGCGGCCTGCGCCCAGCCGGTGCCGAATCCGAGGTGGGCGTAGTCCTTGGCCAGGATGTGCGGGATGCCGTACTCGGTGTACCGGATGACGGCGGACAGGCCGCCGCCGGACGGGCCGGCGCCGGACGCGCCGGAGCCCCGTTCCTGGGCGGCGGCCTCGGGTATCGCGGCGGTGGCGGCCAGCAGCGCGGCGCCGGTGAGGGCGAGACGGCGAAGGTGCGGGCGGGTGCGACCTCGTGCGGGAAGAAAGCGCAACATGCCTCCCAAATAGCCTGCGCACGGGCGGGATCGCCCGTGCGGGTGGGGCCGTGCATCTGTGCTCCCACACTCACGCAGGCCGACTGACGCCCTGTCAACATCCCGTTTGGTATCCCTGTGGCGGGCGGTCCGGTATCCGGGGTGCTGCGGTCATTGACCCCGTGCGCACGAGGAGACGAAGATCCCGGTATGACGCCTGTGCGGAAGAACACGGTCGACGGACTGGTCCACGACAGCGCGCGGCGCGTCCCGGACCGGGTGGCGGTCCGCTACCGGGAGCGGACCTGGACGTACGCCGAGCTGGACGCGGCCGTCTCCACGGGCGCGGCCGTGCTCCGCGAGCGGTACGGACTGACCGAGGGGGACCGGGTCGCGACGTTCGCGCACAACAGCGACGCCTACCTCCTGGCCTTCCTCGCCTGCGCGAGGGCCGGGCTCACGCACGTTCCGGTCAACCAGAACCTCACCGGCGAGGACCTCGCGTACATCCTGGAGAACTGCGCGAGCTCGCTCGTCCTCGCCGACCCGGACCTGGCCGGGCGCATCCCCGACGGGTTCGCCGTGCGGCCGCTGCGCGACGCGCCCGGCTCCTTCCTCGGGGAACTGGCCGAACCCGCGCCCTTCGACCGGGCCGGCGACCCCTCCGTCCTGGCACAGCTGCTGTACACCTCGGGGACGACCGCCCTGCCCAAGGGCGCGATGATGACCCATGAGGCGCTCTGCCACGAGTACGAGAGCGCGATCGAGGCCCTGGACCTGGCGGAGGAGGACCTGCCGGTCCACTCCCTGCCGCTGTACCACTCGGCGCAGATGCACGTCTTCCTGCTCCCGTACCTGGCGGTGGGCGCGCGCAACACGATCGTGGACGCCCCGGTCGCCGGAGAGATCTTCGACCTCGTCGAGGCGGGGGAGGCGGACAGCCTCTTCGCGCCGCCGACGGTGTGGATCGCCCTGGCCAACCACCCCGACTTCGCCGTCCGCGACCTGACCGCCCTGACCAAGGCGTACTACGGGGCGTCGATCATGCCGGTACCCGTCCTCGAACGGCTGCGCGCGCGGCTGCCCGGGCTCGGTTTCTACAACTGCTTCGGGCAGAGCGAGATCGGGCCGCTGGCCACGGTGCTGCGGCCGCTGGAGCACGAGGGGCGGATGGACTCCTGCGGACGGCCGGTGCGCCACGTGGAGGCGCGCGTCGTCGACGAGGACGGGGCCGACGTGCCGGACGGCACCGCCGGCGAGGTGGTCTACCGCTCCCCGCAGCTGTGCAGGGGCTACTGGAACGACGCCGAGGCCACGAAGAAGGCCTTCCGGGACGGCTGGTTCCGCTCGGGCGACCTGGCGGTCCGGGACGCGCAGGGGTACTTCACGGTGGTGGACCGGGTGAAGGACGTCATCAACTCGGGCGGCGTACTGGTCGCCTCGCGGCAGGTCGAGGACGTGCTCTACACCCACCCGGGCGTGGCCGAGGCGGCGGTGGTCGGCCTGCCGGACGAGCGGTGGATCGAGGCGGTCACGGCGGTCGTGGTCCCCCGCGACGGGGTGACGGAGGCGGAACTGCTCGCCTACGCCCGCGAGAAGCTGGCCCACTTCAAGGCCCCCAAGCGGGTCCTGTTCGTGGACTCCCTGCCCCGCAACGCGAGCGGCAAGATCCTCAAGCGCGCCCTCCGCGACCGCTTCTCGAACCCCGCCTGACGGCCCCTCCGGCCGGCCGGGAGCCGGGGGAGTCGGCCTACTCCACCAACAGGCCGTCGCTCTGGAGGCGGCGCAGGACCAGGTGCTCGTGGACGAGGCGGCCGACGAGGGCGCCGCCGTAGACCACGAAGCCGACGCCGACCAGCCAGGACTGCACGACCAGGAGGGTGCCGAACGGGCCGTACGTCACGGCGTTGGAGGCGATCAGCGGGGAGAACACCAGCTGCGAGAACACCCGTAGTCCCAGGAGCCCCAGGCTGGTGGCGGCCGCGCCCGGGAGCAGGGCGCGCCAGCGGACCCGGCCGCCGAGGAGGATCCACTGAGAGGTCCAGAAGAACACGCAGGTGCCGATGAGGTCGCCGGTGGTGCCCATGACCGTGCCGACCGCGTCGTTCGAGGGGGCGGGGATGAGGACCAGCAGCGCGAGGTAGCAGACCAGCAGCGCGAGCCACACCACGTGCCGCCACATGGTGTGCCAGCGGGCCGTGGGCAGGTCCCAGACCTTCTCGTAGCCGGTCTGCACGGCGGAGCCGAAGGTCAGTCCGAAGACGGCCAGCGCGGCCAGGCCGAACGCGGTGGTCCGCTCCAGCGCGAGGTCCGCCGCGCCGAACAGCATCTCCACCCGCTCCCGGGAGTACTGGGTCACCCCGAGGGCCTGCCCGAGCCAGCGGCCGAAGCCCGAGCCGCTGCCGGGCGCGGCGGCCGCGACGACGACCAGCAGCGGCACCAGGGTGAGGAAGCCGAGGGCGGCGAAGCCCATCGCCCGGTGCATCAGCTCCATCTCCCGGCCACGGCTCCAGGCCAGCCCGGCGGGGGAGGCCTGGAGCCGGTCGTGGAGCCGCCGGAAGATCGAGGTCACACCTCTTCCCCTACCCGGCCGGGCCCGCGGGTTCCCGGGTGGCCCCCCGAAGTGGGCCCGAAGGGGTGGATTCGGCGAGGGATCCGGCCCGCTCAGGCCTCCCGGAGGTCCACCATCCGCTTGATCTTCCCGACCGACCGCTCCAGGGTCTCCGGATCCACCACCTCCACCGCGACCGAGACGCCCACGCCCTCCTTGACGGCCCGGACCACGGCGGCGGCCGCGGCCTCCCGCTGACCGGCATCGCTCTCCCGGCGCGCCTCCACCCGTACCGTCAGGGCGTCCATCCGTCCCTCCCGGGTCAGGCGGAGCTGGAAGTGGGGAGCCAGGGCCGGTATCCGCAGGAGGACCTCCTCGATCTGCGTGGGGTAGAGGTTCACCCCCCGCAGGATGATCATGTCGTCGCTGCGGCCCGTGATCTTCTCCATCCGGCGGAACGCCGGCCGGGCCGTACCGGGCAGCAGCCGGGTCAGGTCCCGGGTGCGGTAGCGGATGACGGGCATCGCCTCCTTGGTGAGCGAGGTGAAGACCAGCTCCCCGGCCTCGCCCTCCGGCAGCACAGCGCCCGTCAGCGGGTCGACGACCTCCGGATAGAAGTGGTCCTCCCAGATGTGCAGCCCGTCCTTGGTCTCGGCGAACTCCTGTGCGACGCCCGGGCCCATCACCTCGGACAGGCCGTAGATGTCCACCGCGTCGATGTCCAGCCGCTCCTCGATCTCGCGGCGCATCTCCTCCGTCCACGGCTCGGCCCCGAATATCCCCGTCCGCAGGGAGGTGGCGCGCGGGTCCATGCCCTGGCGCTCCATCTCGTCCAGCAGGGTGAGCATGTAGGAGGGGGTGACCATGATGACCTCCGGGCGGAAGTCCTGGATCAGCCGGACCTGGCGGTCCGTCATCCCGCCCGAGGCGGGCACGACCGTACAGCCCAGGCGCTCGGCCCCGTAGTGCGCGCCCAGGCCGCCGGTGAACAGGCCGTACCCGTACGCGATGTGGACCATCTGGCCCGGTCTGCCGCCCGCCGCCCGTATCGAGCGGGCGACGACGTCCGCCCAGGTGGACAGGTCCCCCTCGGTGTACCCGACGACGGTCGGCCGGCCCGTGGTGCCACTGGACGCGTGGATGCGGCGCACCTCGGAGCGCGGTACAGCGAACATCCCGAAGGGGTACTGGTCGCGCAGATCGGCCTTGGTGGTGAAGGGGAAGAGGGCGAGATCGGAGAGGGAGCGGCAGTCGTCGGGATGCAGGCCGGCCTTGTCGAAGGCCTGCCGGTAGAACGGCACCCGGTCGTACGCCCGGTGCAGGGTCTCGCGCAGCCGCGTCAGCTGGAGGGCGGCCAGCTCGTCCCGGCCGAGCCGCTCGCCCTCGTCCGTGCCGCCGTCGTGGCCCCTCGTGTACGCATCCATGCCGCCCACCCCTTTCCGAGTCAACCGACCGATCATTCGGTAGATTGCCGGACCTCGGCGGCCAAATCAATTACTCGAACGAGTGATCGTCTGCTGGGATTGCCCCCATGTCGATCTCCACGCGCTCCACCAGCACCTTCACCACGTACGACGGAACCGAACTCGCCCATCACGTCCGAGGCGAAGGGGAGCCGCTCATCTGTCTTCCCGGCGGTGCGATGCGGGCCTCCGCGTACCTGGGCGACCTCGGCGGACTGTCCGCCGGACGCCGGCTGATCCTGCTCGACCTGCGCGGCACAGGGGACTCCGCGATCCCCGCCGACCCCTCCACGTACCGGGTCGACCACCAGGTCGCCGACGTGGAGGCGCTGCGGATCCACCTGGGCCTGGAGAGCATGGACCTGCTCGCCCACTCCGCCTCCGGCAACCTCGCCCTGCTCTACGCGGCGGCCCACCCGCACCGCGTGCGCCGCCTGGCCCTCATCACGCCGACCAGCTGGGCCGTCGACCTCGCGGAGTCCCCGGAGGTCCGCCTCGCGGACGTCCGCCGTCGCGGAGGCGCCGAGCCGTACGACACGGCCATCGCCGCCTACGAGCGGGCGCTCGCGGCCTTCGCCGCCGGAGACGCCCCCGACGAGGCCGACTGGGCCGCTTCGATGCCCCTCGCCTACGGGCGCTGGGACGAGACGGCACGGGCCCACGCGGAACTGAGCCCCCTCCAGAAGAACGCCGAGGCGGCCGCCGCCTTCGCCGGCCCCGGAGCCTTCGACCCGCCCGCGACCCGCGAGGCCCTGCGGCGGGTCACCGGCGAGGTGCTGGTGCTGGCCGGGGAGCTGGACACCAACCCCTCGCCGGCCCTCGCCGCCCGCATCGCGGAGCTGTTCGCGCACGGCCTCTGCGACGTACAGCGGAACGGCGGGCACTTCCCCTGGCTGGACGACGAGGCGAGGTTCGCGGCCCGGATCGAACGGTTCCTGGCCACCGGGTCCTAGGGCGTGCCTTTCGGATCGGGCCGGGCCCGATCCGAAGGGCGCGCCCGAGTGGCGGCGCCCGAGCGGCGGCGGCCGCCCGGCCGGGGGCGTACGGTCGAAGCAGACGCCCTGGCGAAGGGAGGCGGCGGCCATGCCCGTCATCGACCCCGTGGTATCGGTGCGGCTCGGCGCCCCGGGCGCCCGCCGCCTGGCCGGACTCCTCGCCGAGGTGGCCCACCTGCTGGAGGACCCCGGCCCGCTGCGGCTCACGGACGCCCAGGCCGACGTACTGGGCCACGGCGCGAACCGGCCCGAGCTGGCCACCTGGACCCGCACCCTCGCCGCCGAACTGCGCACAAGGCTCTGACCGGGCCGGCCGTACGCCGCCGCGCGTGCGGGACGGCAGAGGGCCGGGACCCGTACGGGTCCCGGC
>NZ_JBSGXB010000394.1:0-6085 GCF_053609185.1 Streptomyces sp. NPDC054956
AGCCGGTCCAGGGTGGCGTTCATGGTGACGGCGAGCCGGGCCACCTCGTCGCGGGTGTGCGGGACGGGCACCCGGCGGTGCAGTTCGCGGTCGCCGATCTCGGCGACCTCGGCGCGGATGGCCTCGACGGGGCGCAGCGCCCAGCCCGTGACCCGCCAGGTGATCGCGGCCACGACCAGTACGAGCAGCGGGACCGCGAGGAAGAGGGCGGCCATGATGGTGTCGTCGGCAGCGTCGGCGTCCCTGAGCGAGGTCCCGGCGTAGACGGTGACCAGGCCCTTCGAGGTGACGGTGGTGACCTGGACGACGCGCTGTCGGTGCTGCTCGCGCACCCGCACGCCCTTCCAGGTGTCGCGGACCGTGCCGGGGGTCCGGGGCGGGGCGGGGGCGAGGGCGGGGCGGCCGGCGAGGTTGGGACTGGCCGCCAGGACCCGGCCCTGCGCGTCGACCACCTGCAGGAAGTCCGTGCCGCGGCCCGGGACCGGTACGGGGTCCAGCCGGCCCGCGGCCACCAGCGCGGCGATGTTGAGGGCCTGGCGTTCGGCGTCGGCCTGCGCCCCGCGGGTCAGGTTGGTCTCCAGCGCCCCCATCAGGGCGACGGAGGCCGCGCCGAGGGCCAGCGCCACCACGGCGGAGGCACCGAGGGTGGCCTGGGCGCGCACCGACCTCGGGCGCAGTCGGTACGCGGCTTCGCGCAGCCGGTACGCCGCCGCGCGCAGCCGGGCCGCGGCTCGGCGCGGGGTCCGTGCCCGGGCGGAGCCGGCCCGGTCCTTCCGGGAGCGGTCCTCCTGGTCCCCGCAGGACTCAGCCACCGTCGGCCGCCAGCCGGTAGCCGGCGCCCCGGACGGTCTCCACCGCGGCCCGTCCGAAGGGGGCGTCTATCTTCCGGCGCAGCGCGCTGACGTGGACCTCGACCACGTTGAGGTCGCCCTCGTAGGCCGCGTCCCAGACGTGTTCGAGGATCTCCCGTTTGGGCACGACTTCTCCGGCCCGGGTCGCCAGGTGCACCAGGACGGCGAACTCGCGCGAGGTCAGCCGGGCTTCGACCCCGGCGCGCGTGCAGCGCCGGCGGGCCGGGTCGACGACGAGGTCGCCGAACTCCATGACCTGCGGGCTGCGGCGGCCGGTGCGCCGGATCAGGGCGCGCAGGCGGGCCACGAGGACCACGTAGGAGAACGGTTTGGAGAGGAAGTCGTCCGCTCCGGTGTCGAGGGCCTCGGCCTCGTCGTACTCCCCGTCCTTGGCGGTGAGCATGAGGATGCCGGACTCGCAGCCGGCCGCGCGGAGCCGGGCGCAGACCCGGTAGCCGTTGAGGCCGGGCAGCATGATGTCGAGGACGATGGCGTCGTAGTCGTGCTCGCCGGCCATCCACAGGCCTTGCGGACCGTCGTGGGCCGTGTCCACGGTGAAGCCCTCGGCCCGCAGACCACGTTGCAGTGCGGCGGCGAGACGCCGCTCGTCCTCGACTACCAGTACGCGCATGGGGCAAGGTTCTCAGGTCGCGTCGCGGGCTTGCTGAAGGGTTCTTCAGCTCGCTTCAGCGAAGCTTCAGCATCCTGCTCGCAGGATCGGCCGAGCCGGGTGCGTCGCCCGGAGAACGCGAGGAGCATCCAGATGACCGAGTCCACTCCCCAGCCGCCCGAGTACCCGGCGGACCCGGGCGAGGGCAGTGCCGCCGAGACCGCCAAGGCGCCGGGGCGCCGTGCCCGGATAGCCCGGTTCGCCCGTGAGGGCCGGGGCCGCTGGGTGGCGCTCGGGCTCGTGGTCGTGGCGGCGGGCGGCGCGGGGGCCACGGCCGTGGCCGTGGCGGACCACGGCTCCGACATCCGGCGCACGCGCGCGGAGCGCGCCTGGGACCGGTTCGACGTGGAGCGGCAGGCCGACGGTGCGATGACGGCGCCGATGCCGGCGCACCCCGGGAAGCCGGGGAAGCCGGGGAAGCCCGGTCTGAAGGGCGAGCGGGGCGCAGTCCGCTAGGACGGCGCCGAGCGGCCCGGGCTGCCGGACGGCCCCGACGGGACGGTCGTGGACCGGCCGGACCGGCCCGGCCGGGCCCCCGTGCCGCTTCCCGCGCTGCCGGCGGCGCAGGCGCTGGCGAAGGCGGAGGCCGCCGTCCCCGGCGGCAAGGCCGAAGCGCTGAAGGTCGTCCCCCAGGAGGGCGGCGGGAGCGCCTGGCGCGTGGTGGTCCTCGGCTCCGACGGGGTCCGTCACGCGGTGACCCTGGCCGGCTCGGACGGCACGGTCACGAGCAACACGGTCGCGGGGAAGGGCGCCGGGGCCGGACGCTGAGCGGATGCGGGCGCCCGGTCGTCTCTTTCGGGGCGGGCGCCCGCATCCCCGTGCGTCACTTCCAGGTGATGCCCTTGCCCAGGTCGAAGGGGTCGCCCCAGTACTCGGCGCCGGTGACCTTGACCGCGGAGGACGGCGCCAGGGAGACCGCGCAGCCCGTGGCCTTCTGTCCGTTGGTGAACCCCTTGGGCAGCGAGTCGTTCGGGCACTTCTCGAACTTCCCGACGACCAGCAGGTCCTGGGCCTGGCTGCCGTCCGGCAGGAGCCCCTTCATGTGGCCCACCGAGGCGAACGACAGGTCGGTGGAGCCGGTGTTCTCCACCGAGTAGCGGATGTAGAACGGGACCTTGCCGTTCACCTTGTCCCCGAGGTTGAAGGGCGCCAGCTCCGCGGGCTTGCCCTCCTCGATGGAGGTGACGGTGAGCGCGATCGTGCCCTTCTTGCCGCCCGAGCTGAACGGGAACCGGGCCGGCTGGCCGATCTTGAAGCTCTGACCGGCCTTGGCGTCACCGGCGCTCGCCGGTGCGGACGTGGCGGGCGCGGCGGTCGGTGAGGTGGTGGGCTGGGGCACCGCGCCCGACGGCGACTGCGTCACTCCCCCGTCCTTCTCGTCGTCGTTGCATCCGGTCAGGGCGAGCGCCCCTACGAGCGCCAGCCCGATCGCGGCGGCGGCCTTGCCCCGTGTACCCGTGCGGCTCATGTCTGTCCCCCTGGGTCCGTGGACCGCCGTGCGCGGCCCTCGGCACATTTACTAGTCGAGGAACTCGGCGCTCCGCCGGGCACGGACGGGTTCGTGACATGTTCCCGACGGGGTCATGACAGTCGCGATGCCCGCGTTATCGCAGACCGCCCCCGCGCCTCACGCGCCGGGCGTCGGGTCCAGCAGCCGGGCCGCCATCTCCCGCATCTCGATCTTGCGGATCTTGCCCGTCACCGTCATCGGGAACTCCTCCACGACGTGGACGTAACGCGGGATCTTGAAGTGGGCCAGCCTGCCGTCGCAGTAGGCGCGCACGGCCTCCGCGGTCAGCGGCTCCGCGCCCTCGCGCATCCGTACCCACGCCATGAGCTCCTCCCCGTACTTCGCGTCGGGCACGCCGATCACCTGGACGTCCATGACGTCCGGGTGTCCGTGCAGGAACTCCTCGATCTCTCGCGGGTAGAGGTTCTCGCCGCCCCGGATCACCATGTCCTTGATCCGGCCGGTGATGCTCAGGTAGCCGTCGCCGTCCATGACGGCGAGATCGCCGGTGTGCATCCAGCGCGCCGCGTCGACGGCTTCGGCGGTGCGTTCGGGCTGGTCCCAGTAGCCGAGCATGACCGAGTAGCCGCGGGTGCACAGTTCGCCCGGTTCGCCGCGCGGGACGGTCCTGCCGGTGGCCGGGTCGACGACCTTGACCTCCAGGTGCGGTCCGACGCGGCCCACCGTCGCCACCCGGCGCTCGACCGAATCGTCCACGCGGGTCTGGGTGGAGACCGGCGAGGTCTCCGTCATCCCGTAGCAGATGGACACCTCGCGCATGCCCATCCGGTCGATGACCTCCTTCATCACCTCGACCGGGCAGGGCGAGCCCGCCATGATGCCGGTGCGCAGGCTGGACAGTTCGTAGGACTCGAAGTCCGGGTGGGCCAGTTCGGCGATGAACATGGTGGGGACGCCGTAGAGCGAGGTGCAGGACTCCGCCTGGACGGCGGCCAGGGTCGCGCCCGGTTCGAAGGCGGGTGCGGGGATGACCATGGCCGCGCCGTGGCTGGTACAGGCGAGGTTTCCCATGACCATGCCGAAGCAGTGGTAGAAGGGCACCGGAATGCACACCCGGTCCAGCTCGGTGTAGCCGCACAGCTCGCCCACGAAGAAGGCGTTGTTCAGGATGTTGTGGTGCGAGAGGGTCGCACCCTTGGGGAACCCGGTGGTGCCCGAGGTGTACTGGATGTTGACGGGATCGTCCGGGCTCAGCGCGGCCTGGGCGCGGGCGAGGTCGGCCCGGTCTCCGAGGCGTCCGCGCTCCAGCAGCGAGTTCCAGAGCGGGCCGTCCAGCAGGGCCACGAACTCGAGCGCCTCGCAGCGCGGCCGGACCTCCTCGATCATGGCCGCGTAGTCGGAGGTCTTGAACCGCTCCGCCGCCGCGAGCAGCCTGATCCCGGACTGGCGCAGTACGTACTCCAGCTCGTGCGAGCGGTACGCCGGGTTCACGGTGACGAGGATCGCCCCGATCTTGGCGGTGGCGTACTGCACCAGCGTCCACTCGGCCCGGTTGGGGGCCCAGATCCCGACCCGGTCCCCCTTGACGATGCCGAGGTCCAGCAGTCCGAGCGCGAGGGCGTCCACGTCGGCGGCGAACCGCTCGTACGTCCACCGGCGCCCGGTGGCCACCTCGACGAGGGCGTCCCGGCCGGGGAACCTGCGGACGGTGCGGTCGAGGTTCTCGCCGATGGTGTCGCCGAGCAGGGGCACCTCGCACGCCCCTGACGCGTAGCTCGACTCGACGGACGACACGGACGGCGCTGACGACGCGGACGGCACATGGACCCCTTGGGCTCGGCGGCGGGCGCCGGAGCCCCTTCGCACCGGCGCCTCCTCATGATCCTCGCGGCCCGGGCCGGGGGCCAGACCCCGGGTGGCGGTGGCGTGCGCGCCCCCGATTGGCCCGCGCGGCGGGCAGGGCGTTCCATCGAAGGGTGAGCAATGCGACGGCACCGGCGCCCTCGGCTCCCGCGGGGGCCGCCCCGGCTTCGCCGGCGCCCGTCTCACGGATCGACGTACACGCCCACCTGTGGACCGCCGCGTACCTGGACCGGCTGGAGCGGCTGGGCAGGACGGACACGGACACCCAGCGGAACATCGGCGCGGACGCCACCGCGGCCGACCTGGACCACCGCTTCGCCCTCATGGACCGCACGGGCATCGCCCTCCAGGTGCTGTCCGTACCCCCGCAGTCCCCGCACCTGCCCCGGGAGTCCGACGCGGTGGCCCTCGCCCGCACGGCCAACGAGTCCTACGCCGAGCTCGTCGCCCGGTGGCCGGAGCGCTTCCGGGCCTTCGCGGCGCTGCCGCTGCCGCACGTGGACGCGGCCCTGCGCGAGCTCGCGTACGCACTCGACGAACTCGGCATGGCCGGGGCGGCCGTGACCACGACCGTGCGGGACCGGACCCTGGCCGATCCGCTCTTCCACCCCCTGTACGAGGAACTCGACCGGCGGGCGGCCGTCCTGTACGTCCACCCGGCGGGCGAGGGCGCCGCCAGCCCGCTGATCACCGGGCACCGCATGACCTGGATGGTCGGGGCGCCCGTGGAGGACACGGTGGCGGTCATGCACCTCGTCCTCGCGGGGGTGCCCCTGCGCTACCCGCGGATGCGGATCCTCGCCTCCCACCTCGGCGGCGCCCTGCCGATGCTGGTGCGCCGGCTCGACGACCACCTCGCCCACGAGTCCCCGCTGACGCCAGAGGCCCCTTCGGTGGCGGTGCGCCGGCTCTGGTACGACACGGTCGGGCACCGTCACGGGCCCGCGCTGGTCGCGGCGGTGGCCTCCTTCGGCGCGGACCGGCTCGTCCTGGGCACGGACTTCCCCTACGAGGACGGGGAGGTGTTCGTGCGGGCCGTCTCCTACATCGCGGAATCGGGGCTGGACCCGCGGGACGCCACCGCGATCCTCGACACGAACGCGGCCGCGCTGCTCGGCCCGGCCGGGGCTCCGGCCAGGGGGTGAGGGCGGTGTCCGGTGCCCGTGCGACGCGCGACCGCACGGCGTCGCTGTGCGCCGCCGCCCTGCTGGCAGCGGCCCTGGCCGTCCC
>NZ_JBSGXB010000395.1:0-6071 GCF_053609185.1 Streptomyces sp. NPDC054956
CGACCCCGCCCCGGCCCATTGGCCTAAGCCCCCCCACGGGACGGCCTTCGCGGCCCGCCGTACTCGGCTGCGGCGCCGTGGCCGCGCCTCAAACGCCGGCGGGGCTGAGATCGCCCCCGGCCGGAGCATGCACCCACGGCGGGGCTGAGATCGTCCCCGGCTTGAGCGTGAATTCACGGCGGGGCTGAGATCGTCCCCGGCTTGAGCGTGAATTCACGGCGGGGAAGGGGATTGGCGGCGGGCTCGGCCGTCTCTCGTGGGTTACGAGAGGGCCGGGCGGCGGGAGGGGGTGACGGTGGGGACTGCTCGGCGGCGGGGGGTGGAGGTGCCTGTCCAGCAGGTGCCTCGGCGGGCCAGGAGGCGGCCCAGCCAGAGTTCCATGGAGACGAGTTCGGCCAGGCCGTCCAGGGGGACGGGGTGGCCGTCCGCCGCGTCCGCGAGGGCCTGGCGGACCACCCTGGCCTCGATCAGGCCCGCGTCCGCCAGGAGGGGGGAGGTGAAGAGGGAGAGGAGTTGCGGGAGCGCTGCTCGTAGGCCCAGGAGCGTCGCCGAGTGGTTGGGGGCCTGGGTTGTCGCGCCCCAGCCCTCGGGGAGTTCGCGGACGCCGGCCGAGGACAGGACGCTGCGCAGGATCGCCGCCCGCGCGCCGGGCTGGACGCGCAGGGATTCGGGGAGGGCGCGGGCGGCCCGTACGACCTGGTTGTCCAGGAACGGGGCGTGCAGGCGCTGGCTGCGGACCTCCACGGCCTGTTCGAAGACCCGGTGGCCCGCGGCGTGGCGGGCCAGCACGGCGCGGGCCCTGGCCTCGCCCGGGCGGAGCGAGAGGGGTGGGCGGCCCGCGGCCGCGGTGAGGCGGATCGATACCTCCGCCAGGGCTTCGCCCGTCAGCCAGGCCGCGGCCGGGCCCGGGCGGGACCAGGTCAGGGCGGCGAGTGAGGCGTCCACCGGGTTCCCCGACGTGCCCCCGCCGGCGGCGCCCTCGCGGAGCCGGGCCGCCGCGGCCTCCATGCCCGCGCGGTACGGCGTACGGGCCAGGCGGCGGGCGGCCGAGTAGATGGAGAAGGGGACCAGGAGGGAGTTGTCGCCGGGGGCGGAGCGGGCGAGGGCGGCGACCGGGCGCAGCAGGTGGCGTCGTCGGCGGTCGAGGAGCAGGTCCGCGAGCCGGGCGGGGTGGGCGTCGAGGACCTGGCGGGCTCCGTGGCCGGTGAAGTGGTCCGCGGAGCCGGCGGCGAGGCGGCGGCGCTCGCGGGCGGCGGAGACGAGGGACGGGCCCGGTTCGTCGGTGAGGGGGCCGTCGAGGTCCGCGTACGGGAGGGCTTCCTCGGCGGCGGCCACGACCACGTGGTGCAGGCGGGGGTTGGCGGCGATGGCGTGGGCGCGTTCGAGTTCGGCCTCGCGGCCCTGCGGGGTGGCCAGGTCGTTGAAGGTGACGGCGAGGAGGCGTTCCCCGGTGCGGCTGAGGATGGTGCCCGGTGCTCCGGGGAGGCCGGCCGCCAGCAGGGCGAGGGTGGCGGAGGCGCTGCCGCCGGAGAGGTCGGCGCCGACTCCGGGGACGGGCGCGGGGGCGCCGCGGGCCGCGCGCCGGTCGGCGGGGCCCATTCCGGGGACGGGGCCGGGGTCGTAGGGCACTGCCTCGGGAGCATGGCGGGGAGCCGTGAGCCGGGCGCGCACCGCGTCGACCAAAGCTTCCCGTACGCCCTCCACCGCGCGCTCGGGTTCGGCCTCGGGGGCGGCCACCGCGAGGGAGGCCACCGACTCGTACCCGGTGATCTCCCGCGAGCCCTCGCGCAGGATCAGCGCGTGGCCGGGCGGGATGCGGCGAACGCCGACGTACGGTGTGCCGTCGCCCAGCGCCTCCGGACTGTCGGGGCAGGCCAGCAGGGCGGCGAGATGGCCGATGTCGAGCTGCGCCTCGATCAGGTCGGCGAGCGGGAGGGCGGCCGTGGCGTACGCGGTTCCGCTCGCCCAGGGCGTGTAGAAGACGGGCCGGGCGCCGGCGAGGTCGCCGAGGACGGTGATGCGGCGGCCGGCCTGGACGACGGCGGTGTAGCTGCCGGGCCATTGGGTGAGGTGGCGCAGGGCGCCGCCGCGGGCGGCGTAGAGGGCGCGGCGCAGTTCCTCGTCGGTGGCGCCGCAGCAGCCGAGGACGACGAGCCGGGTGAAGGGGTCCGTGGGGTCCGCGGTGATCGTGCGGATCTCGTCGGGGCGCCAGTCGCCGACGGCCCAGAGGGGGTCGGGGTCTCCCCAGAGCAGTTGGGCGCCCACGGGGACGACGGTGCGGTCGGCGTCGGCTGCGGCCGGGTCGTCCGGGTGGTCGGCGTCGGCGAGGCCTCCGTGGACGGCTCCGTCGGCCCATCCGTCGGGGCCGGTGCCGTACGCGGCCTGGCCGTGGCCCTGCCCGTAGCCCGGCGTGGAGCCGTATGTGCCCTGGCCGGAGCGGTGTGCGGTGCTGTGGGCGGAGCCCGGGCCCGCTACGCGTCCGGCCGTGCCGAAGCTCGCGGAGATACTGCTCCACCCCACCAACCAGCGCACCGCCGCCTCCCCAGCCCGTGGGCACCTGACCGGGGTACCAACGGCGCGGCAGGCTCTCTGGGCACGGCCGGCGGGACCCCGGGTGGCTCGGGGACCATGCTGCCACGAGACGGGCGCGCGAGAGTGGTTAAGGGGGGCGCACGTGCAAACGAACACGCCCCGTCCATGCGGTATTTGGCGTTCCGTTCCCACCGTCCCATAGGTCGCTTTCGGCCATTCTTCGGCCGTGCCGCGCACCCGCCGGTCCCGTCCGGCGGGGCACGGCGGAGCGCGGTCCGGGAGGCGGCGTCCGCCCCCCGGACCGTTCCGCCACCCGCGGGGATTGAGGCAGCGGCGTCCCCCGGCCCGCCGGATCCACGCGGCGGGCCGACCCACGCACCGCACATCGAATCGCCGGGCCCGCGGAGCGGCCAGAGCGCACGGCCGGGCGCACGGCCACACGGGCGGAGCACGCGCTGACACGTGCGCCCCGGGCCCGGGGGCCCGCCCGACTGTGCATACGGACAACAATCCCGCCATACGGAACAAGAGGCCTTAACGCTTGGGAGGCGGGGAACTACGCTGGGTTTACGAAATGCCGGGCGCCTATGCCCCGGCGGCGTATGCGTTCCGCGTGTGACGAGGGGTGGCGCATGTCCAGGGAGCTCCGCGAGCCCAATGAGAAGCTCGGCGCCGTCCTCGCCCTCGCGGGCATCAGCAACGCCGGGCTCGCCCGCCGGGTCAACGACCTCGGCGCGCAGCGCGGCCTGACGCTTCGGTATGACAAGACGTCCGTGGCCCGGTGGGTCTCGAAGGGGATGGTGCCCCAGGGCGCCGCCCCGCACCTGATCGCGGCGGCCATCGGCGCGAAGCTCGGCCGGCCCGTGCCGCTGCACGAGATCGGGCTCGCGGACGCGGACCCGGCGCCCGAGGTCGGGCTGTCCTTCCCGCGCGACGTGGGCGCCGCCGTGCGCTCGGCCACCGACCTCTACCGGCTCGATCTCGCCGGACGGCGCGGCGGTGGCGGGATCTGGCAGTCGCTCGCCGGTTCCTTCTCGGTGTCGGCTTATGCGACGCCGGCTTCGCGGTGGCTGATATCTCCGGCGGACAGCTCGGTGGCGCGCGAACCGGGGCAGGTGCAACACCGCGCCGTGCCCTCCCGCACGACCGTGACATCGCGTGAACCGGTGCCGGGCGCGGCCCCTCCGGAAGGCCTTCCGGCGCCGCCCGGCGCCCACGTCGGGGGTGTGCCCGCCCAGCCTTCGGGTGAAACGCCCTCCCCTTCCGCGCCCGAGGCCGGCCCGCAGCGCGTGGGCCACAGCGACGTGACCAAGCTGCGCGAGGCCGCCGAGGACGCCCGCCGCTGGGACTCCAAGTACGGGGGCGGGGACTGGCGTTCCTCGATGGTCCCCGAATGCCTGCGGGTGGACGCGGCACCGCTGCTGCTCGGCTCCTACACCGACGAGGTGGGCCGCGCGCTCTTCGGCGCGACCGCCGAGCTGACGCGGCTGGCGGGCTGGATGGCCTTCGACACCGGGCAGCAGGAAGCGGCCCAGCGCTACTACATCCAGGCGCTGCGCCTGGCCCGCGCGGCCGCCGACGTACCGCTCGGCGGGTACGTGCTGGCGTCGATGTCCCTGCAGGCCACCTACCGGGACTTCCCCGACGAGGGCGTGGACCTCGCGCAGGCCGCCGTCGAGCGCAACCGGGGCCTGGCCACCGCGCGCACGATGAGCTTCTTCCGCCTCGTCGAGGCCCGGGCGCACGCGAAGGCGGGGGATTCGGCGGCCGCCGGGGCCGCGCTGCGGGCCGCCGAGAGCTGGCTGGAGCGGGCCCGGGAGGGCGACGCCGATCCGACCTGGCTCGGCTTCTACTCGTACGACCGCTTCGCGGCGGATGCGGCGGAGTGCTACCGCGACCTCAAACTCCCGCGACAGGTAAGGCGTTTCACCGAACAGGCACTGTCCCGGCCGACCGAGGAGTACGTACGATCACACGGGCTGCGGCTCGTGGTGAGCGCGGTGGCCGAGCTGGAGTCCGGGAACCTCGACGCGGCGTGCGCGGCGGGCACCCGGGCGGTGGAGGTCGCCGGGCGGATCTCGTCCGCACGGACGACCGAATACGTACGGGACCTGCTGCACCGGCTGGAACCGTACGGTGACGAACCGCGCGTCGCCGAACTGCGCGAGCGGGCGAGGCCTCTGCTGGTGACCCCGGCATAGGCCCCGCGTCGCCTCGTTGTCAGTGGCGGGGTGCACTATGCAGGGGTGGGAGGTGTCAGTGTGGGCGGCGTGGGCAGCATGGGCAGGGTGGACTGCGATGTGCTGGTGATCGGCGGCGGAATCGTCGGGCTGTCGACGGCGCATGCCCTCGCCGGGCTCGCTCCGGGGACCCGAGTGGTCGTCCTGGAGAAGGAGGACGGCCCGGCGCGGCACCAGACGGGCCGCAACAGCGGCGTGATCCACAGCGGGATCTACTACAAGCCCGGATCGCTCAAGGCGCGCTTCGCGGTGCGCGGGGCGGCCGAGATGGTCAAGTTCTGCGCGGAGCACGGTATCCCGCACGAGGTGACGGGCAAGCTCATCGTCGCCACCGAACGGGACGAACTGCCGCGCCTGCACGCGCTCGTGCAGCGGGGCCGGGAGAACGGCATCCCGGTGCGGGAGCT
Organism: Streptomyces sp. NPDC054956; assembly: GCF_053609185.1. Lineage (NCBI taxonomy): Bacteria > Bacillati > Actinomycetota > Actinomycetes > Kitasatosporales > Streptomycetaceae > Streptomyces > Streptomyces sp. NPDC054956. The sequence continues at coordinate 5,180 of NZ_JBSGXB010000395.1, forward strand.
GGGGCCGACGCAGATCTCCGAGTACGAGCCCGAAGTGCGCGGGCTGGCCGCGATCCACGTCGGGACCACCGGGATCGTGGACTACGGGCGGGTCGCGCAGCAGCTCGCGGAGTCCTCCGGGGCGGAGATCGTCTACGGCGGGGCCGTCGAGCTGATCTCGCGGCGCGCGGCCGGGGTGGCGGTGCGGACGAGCAGTGGACTGGTGGTGCGCGCGCGGGTCCTGGTGAACTGCGCGGGCCTGCAGTGCGACCGGATCGCGCGGATGGCCGGGGACGACCCGGGGATGCGCATCCTGCCGTTCCGCGGCGAGTACTACGACCTGGCGCGGCCCGAGCTGGTGCGCGGGCTGGTCTACCCGGTGCCGGACCCGGCGTTCCCCTTCCTCGGCGTGCACCTGACGCGGGGCATCGGCGGCGGGGTCCACGTCGGACCGAACGCGGTGCCGGCGCTGGCGCGCGAGGGGTACGGGTGGGGCGTGGTGCGGCCGCGGGACCTCGCGGACGAGCTGGCCTGGCCGGGCGCCTGGCGGATGGCCGCGCGGCACTGGCGGTACGGGGCGGGCGAGGTGCGGCGGTCGCTGTCGAAGGCGGCGTTCACCGACGCGGTGCGCAGGCTGCTGCCGGCGGTGCGCGCCGAGGACCTGGTCCCCACCGCGGCCGGGGTGCGGGCGCAGGCAGTGCTGCGGGACGGGACGCTGGTGGACGACTTCCTGATCAAGGAGGGGCCGCGGACGGTGCACGTGCTGAACGCGCCGTCGCCGGCGGCCACCGCTTCGCTGCCGATCGGGCGGGAGATCGCCACGCGGGCCCTCTCGGCACTCCGGGCGGCGTAGGCCCCGGGCCGGGACCGGGACCGGGCCCTGCGGGGCTGTCCCCTACCCGCCCTTCCACCG
>NZ_JBSGXB010000396.1:0-6064 GCF_053609185.1 Streptomyces sp. NPDC054956
CCTCCCCACCTGTCAACGCCAGCCCGACGCCACCGGCGCGCCGCCGGCCCGCCGTGCGCTCGGCGGCCGCCCGGTGGTGGGCTCACCGGGCCGCCGTGGTGGGCTCGGGCCGCGGCCAGGTGGTCGGCTCAGCCGGCCGCCGGTGGTGAGCTCGGGCCGCCGCCGGCCGTCCGCTCAGGTCGACTCGCGCGGCAGCGCCACCGCCGCCATCAGGTCGTACCGCCGCACGACGGCCGAAGGCTCCCGTACGGCCCGGTCCACCAGCCCCGCCAGCCGCTCGCCCGTGGGCATCTCGATCTGCACCGTGCTCAGCCTCGGCCGCAGCAGCCGTCCGATCAGCAGGTCGTCCGCACCGATGACGGCCACGTCCTGCGGCACCCGCAGGCCCTCGTCCTGGAGCGCCCGCATCAGCAGCATCGCGTACTCGTCGTTGTACGCGAACACCGAATCCAGCCCGAGGGAACCCCAGCGCGCCGCCAGCGCCGCCGCCGACTCCTCGCCGTACGCCATCGGCAGGGCCACGACCTCGGCCCCGGCCACCGACCGCGCGCCCTCCAGCCGGGGCGTGGAGAACAGCTCCAGCCCGTCCTCCTCCGGAACGACCACGCCGATCCGGCGCCTGCCGCGCTCCACCAGGTGCTCCGCCGCCCGGGCTCCCACCTCCGCCTGGTCCATGACCAGCGCGTGCGCTCCCGGGACGCCGACCGGCCCCATGGTTATCACCGCGCGCGCCCCGGCCCGCTTGAGCGTGGCGACGTTGTGCGCGGACAGCGTGATCTCGCCGAGGGAGATCACCGCGACCGGCCTCAGCTCGGCCCAGGCCCGCGCGGCCTCGTCCCCGGTCAGGCCGAGGCTGCCGTACTGGACCACCGTGTAGTCCAGGGCGCGCAGCGCCCACTGGAGCTCGTTGAGGAACTTGCTGTAGAGCGGGCCGATCGGGACGTGCGAGGTGGGCAGCAGCACGATCCGCGTGTGCCCGGCGCGCAGGCTGCGGGCGGCCGCGTGCGGGACGTAGCCGAGCTCCTCGGCGGCCTCGCGCACCTTGCGGCGGGTCGGCTCGCTGATGCGCACGGCTTCGGCGTTGTTCAGGACGTACGAAACCGTCGCGCGCGACACGCCGGCGAGCCGGGCCACGTCCGCGCTGGTCGGCACGGGCGGGGGCGGCGCGGCGACGGACGGCGCGGGCGGCGGAGCGGCCTGTGGGACGGCCTGCTGGACGGCCTGCGGCGCGGCCGGTGACGGCGACTTGGGCGGGTTCGATGACTGAGACATGGCCGTGGCATCTTTCCAGACCGATTGCGCCCAGGGGCTAGCGGATGGCCGGAAACGAATGCTACACAGTGGTTACACGATTCATTGACACGTGTAACCAGGGCGTCACACCGGCTTCACCGGAGGTGTCTCCACACGTGTCACGCCGTGTCCAGCCGTGCCGTCGCCCTGTCGCGCTCCGACGCACCCCCGCCGTCGCGACAGGGCGGCGCGCACCCCTCCCCGCGCCCCTCCCCGCACCGCCCCCAGCACCGCCCCCAGCACCGCCCCCAGCACCCCGCCCCTCCCCCTCCACATCCCTCATCCCTCACCCCTCGAAAACGCCCAGGAGGGCACCGTGGCCCTTTCCTCCCCCGGCACCGGCACCGCCGCCGCCACCACCGACGCCTCCGACGGACCCGCCCCCGGACGCGGCCTGTTGTCCCTGCTGCTCGTCGGCAACAGCGCCATGTACGCGCTCTACATCGGCGTGGCCGGCGTACTCCTCGCGCTCCAGGTCGAGGACATCGACCCGGCGAACAAGGTCGCGAACTTCGGCCTGATCGCGGGGGTCTCCGCGATCTTCGCGACGGTCTTCAACCCGGTCGCGGGCGCCCTGTCCGACCGCAGCGGACGGCGCAACCCCTGGATCCTCGGCGGTGGACTCGCCGCGATACCGGCGATGTTCCTGCTCGGCATCGCGGACACGATCCTGCTCATCACCATCGCCTGGTGCCTCGGCCAGGCCGTGATGAACGTCTACCAGGCCGCCATCACCTCCGTGGTCCCCGACCGGGTGCCGATGAGCGCCCGCGGCAAGGCCTCCGCGGCCGTCGGCCTCGGCCTGCCCTTCGGCTCCACCATCGGCGCCCTCGTCGGCGCGGCCTTCTCGGACGACTACCGCACCGGATACCTCGTCTTCGGCGCGCTCGTCGCCGGCGCCGCGGTCCTGTTCACCACCTGCACCCGCGAACAGCGTCTGCCGGCCCGGGCCCCGATGCCGGTCAAGCAGCAGCTCGCCGCCTTCGCCGGCGCGCTCAAGGACCACGACTTCCGCTGGGCGTTCATCGGGCGGGCGCTGCTCGTCCTCGGGTACTTCGCGGTGAGCGGCTACCAGCTGTACATCCTCCAGGACCACACGGTGCTGCCCGACGGCATGAAGCCGGAGTCGGCCGTGGCCGTCATGATGCCGCTGACCAGCGTGGCGATGGTGGTCTCCACCGTCCTCGGCGGCTGGCTCTCCGACAAGTACGACCGCCGCAAGCTCTTCGTCGGCGCGTCGGCCCTGCTGTCCGCCATCGCCCTGGTGATCCCGGCCGTGTCGACCAGCTGGACGGCCATGCTGGCCTTCTCGGTGGTCAACGGCCTCGCGTTCGGCTGCTACATGGCGGTGGACACCGCACTGGTGACGATGGTGCTCCCCAAGGCGGAGGACGCGGCGCGCGACATGGGCGTACTCAACATCGCCAACGCGGGCCCGCAGATCGTCGCCCCGTTCATCGCCTCGGTGATCGTGTCCGTGAGCGGCGGCTACACCGCCCTGTTCATCGTGGCCGCCGCCCTGGCGGTGGCGGGCGCCCTGGCCGTCAAGCCGATCCGCAGCGTCCGGTAGGGCGTTGGCGCAGGGCGGCGGGGTGCGGCGGGGCTGGCGGGAGGCGAATCCGCCTCTCCCCCTCTCTCTCCCCCCGCCGCCCCGCTGCCCCGCCACGACGGACGGACGACGGCCGACGGCCGACATGACCGACCGGCGAATCCCACCGACCAATGCCGCACACAGCGGCACCGAATCAACCAACCGATGCCGTACACAGCGGCATTGACAGGGAAAGGCACCACCGTGCAGCTCCACACCCACACTTGGGGCGAAGGCGACCGCGTCGCCCTCCTGATCCACGGGATCATGGCCGACCACCGGACCTGGCGCCGGGTCGGACCCGCCCTCGCCGACCGCGGCTACCGCGCCATCGCCGTGGACCTGCGCGGCCACGGTGCGAGCGGCCGGGGCGAGTACGGCCCCGAGCTGTTCGCCGACGACGTCGTCGAGACGCTGCCGGCCGGCGCCGAGCTCGCCATCGGCCACTCCCTGGGCGGCCTGACCCTCTCGTACGCCGTCGAGCGCCTGAAGCCGAAGCGCGCCGTGTACTCCGACCCGGCGTGGCACCTGGCGGCGCCGGAACCGGGCTTCGAACCCGAGATGTTCGCCCAGTTCAAGGCCGCGCCCAAGGAGCAGATCCAGGCGATGAACCCGCGCTGGGAGGAGGCCGACGTCGACATCGAGCTCGAGACGCTGGCCGTCTGGGACGAGGCGACCGCGCTGAGCCTCGGTCCGCTGATGGGCGCGGACCTGCTGCCGGCCGCGCCGGTGGTCCCCTCACTCGTGCAGCTGGCCGACCCGAGCTTCCTGATCTCCCCGGAGCGCGCGGCGGTGCTGGAGGAACGCGGCTTCGAGGTGCGCTCGGTCACCGGTGCCGGACACACCATTCACCGGGACGACTTCGACGGTTTCATGGCGTCGCTCGAGGGCTGGATCTGAGCAACGCCCCTAGCCGGCCTACCAGTTCGGCGACGGCCGCTGCCGCGCCCGCTGAGACCGCGAACATGTTGACGAAGCCGTGGACGAGGCCGTCGTAGTCACGGACGAAGACATCGACTCCGGAGGCGCGCAGCGCCTCGGCGTAGGCGAGGCCTTCATCGCGGAGCGGGTCGTAGGCGGCCGTGCCGATGACAGCCGGGGCGACGCCCGCGTGGCTCGCCGCGCGGAGCGGCGAGGCCCGGAGGTCGCCCGCGACGGCGGGGTCGCCGCCGGTGAGGACCTCCGTGGGTTCACGGAGGTCCTTCCGCGTGAGCAGGTACCCCTCCGCGTTCTCCGCGTACGAGGGGTACTCGGTCCCGGTACGGTCCGTCGCCGGGTAGGCGAGGAGCTGCGCGGCGAGCGGTTGCCCCTCGTCGCGGAAGGCCAGGGCCACGGATGCCGCCAGCGCCCCGCCGGCACTGTCGCCCGCGACGGCCAGCCGGTCGCGGTCACCGCCGAAGCCGTCGATGTGGTCGGCCACCCAGCGGGCCGCGGCGAGACAGTCCTGGTACGCGGCAGGGAACGGGTGCTCGGGAAGCCGCCGGTAGTGGACGGCGACCACGACCGCCGGCAGGTCGCGGCAGAGGCGGCGGGCGACGTGGTCGTGGGTGTCGAGGTCCCCCACGATCCATCCCCCGCCGTGGAAGAAGACGACGGTCGGACCGCCCCCACCGCCGACGGGCCGGTAGACCCGCACGGGAACGGGCCCGAAGGGCCCCGGAACCGCGTCGTCCACGCAGCCCCCGACCTCGACCGCCTCCTTCGGCGCAACCAGGGCATTGGCCGCGAGCTCACCCTGCCGAAGCACTGCGGGATCGGCCCCGACCATGGACGCAGCCGACCTCGGCACCGCGTTGACCTGCTGGAGAAGAGCTGCGATGGCTGAATCCAGGGGCATGCGACCTCGACGGCTCCGACGGTCCGGCCCGGGCGCTGGGACGACGGAACCTGCGGCCTCGACGACTTCGACGGTAGGGCGGGGCGGGGTTGGCGGGGCCTGCGCGCGAGCCGACTTCGACGGTGACCGGGGGGCGTCCCGGAAGTCCAGTGTCCTTCCGCGCCGGGCCGGCCCGTCAAGGGCGCTCCCTGCGGTCGCGTCGCTTCGCGATGGCCTTCGGCCACCCTTGACAAACCGACCCGACACGGAAAAACACAAGACTCCCGGGATCCCCCCGGGGGATGGCCGGGAGGAACGAGAGGGAGGAACGGCCGAGTCAGAGGCCCATCGGGCCCGCGTTCCGCCGGTCAGCCCAACACGCACACGAGAACGACCACATCCCCCTCCGGAGCGTTGAGGCGCACCAGATCGCTACACAGTCCCACTCGGCATAGCGGCTGACCGCCGTCTGGGGCTGGGAGCGCGACAGATCCCTACACAGTCGCCCTCGGCTTAGCGGCTGACCGCCGTCTGGGGCTGGGAGCGCGACAGATCCCTACACAGTCGCCCTCGGCTTAGCGGCTGGCCGCCGTCTGGGGCTGGTGGGCGCGGCAGATCGCTACACAGCCACCCTCGGCACAGCGGCCAACGGCCTTCTGGGGCTGGGGGCGCGACAGATTGCCACGTTCTTTGCTCGGTTTGGCGCCTGGCGGCCGTCTTGGGCCGGTATTGGGCCCCCCAGGGGCCCGGAGGGCGCCTGATGTCGTCTAACGACGATCTCTTCGTCCTTAGCGTCGGAGAAGTGATCGCTTCACTCCCAACCGGCCATCAAACCATCCCAAATAGGGCATAAGGAGAGGGGTGGGAGGGCCCGGAAGAGATCCGGGCGTCGGTCGCGTACCCAGAGGGGCACATGGTCGTCGTGGGCGGCCTGCGCACGGCCCAAGACAGCCGCCGGACGCCAATCGGCAGGGCGCGCCTAGCGATCCGCCGCGCGCACCCGCCCCAGACGACCGCCAGCCGCCCATCGACGAGACATGTGTAGCGATCTGGCGCGTCCCAGCCCCCGACGGCCGCCGGGCGCCGAACCCACCGAAGCACGTGACGAAATGACGCACACATCAACCCCAGACGGCCGCTGGCCGCCAAGCCGAGAGGGACTGTGTAGCGAACTGCCGCGCCCCCAGCCCCAGACGACCGATGGCCGCTGAGCCGAGACGGTCTGTGTAGCGATCTGGTGCGCCTCAACGCCACAGGCGGGCCCATGCGACCAGGCCGCCCCTCACCCTCTGACCCCCGGCCATCCCCCGGGGGGATCCCGGGAGTCTTGTGTTTTTCCGGGACGGGACGGCCTGTCAAGGGTG
>NZ_JBSGXB010000397.1:0-6054 GCF_053609185.1 Streptomyces sp. NPDC054956
GGGAGGCGACGCGGAGCGTCGTCGACCGACGACAACGCGGCGAGGTGCGGTGCCGGGCGGCGCGGGCCCGGCCTGATCCGAAAGACACGCCCTAGCGCACCCAGCCGGTGAATCCCTGCCCGGCCGCGGGCGTCCGGCCGGTGTACGCCTGCCCGGCGGCGGGCGGCCTGCCCGTACCGCGGTCGGCCGCGGGCTCCAGGGCGGCGGCGACGGCCCGTACCAGCCAGGCGTTGACCGAGAGCCCCTCGCGGCTCGCCGCGTCCTCGACCCGGACCTTGAGCTGGGCCGGCGGGCGGAAGTTGATGCGCGAGATGGCGCCGTCCTCGACGTCCACCGGGGCCGGTGGCATGGGCGCCGGCGGCGGTGCCGGGGCCTCGCGCTCGCCGAAGATGTCCGGGGCGGGCGGGGCCGTGACCACGAACTCAGGGTTGAGCCCCCGCAGTCGTACGTCGACCGAGCCGGGCGCCAGGTCGCGGGTGACCTCTTCCATCGCGTCGGACAGGGCGTTCAGCAGGGTCAGCCGGGCGGCCGACTCGAGCTGGGCGGTGAGCCGGTCGGCCAGCGCACGTGCTTCGTCTCCCCCGGCTGCGGCGGCGACGCCGAGTTCATGCCGGAGGTTGTCCACGTAGGGAGTGAGGTCCATAGCACAAGCATGGCACCATCGTGGCGCCACGGCAAGTCACATGGCGCCACGATGGTGCGGGAGTCGTACCGCGCGGGTCCTCGCGGCCCACCGCCCCCGCGGTCAGATGTACATGTTCTTCTCGTCGTACGAGGGCCCGTAATAGCGCTCCAGCTGCTCCAGGGACTCGTGCGTGCGCTCCAGGCTCTTCGAGATCCTCGCCCTGGAGGGGGCCGCCTCGGGGTTCCAGGTCGCCGGCTTCCACAGTGCGGAGCGCACGAACGCCCGGGAGCAGTGGAAGTAGGCCTGTTCGACCTCGACGAGGAGGGCGAGCGTCGGGCGGTGCCCCTTGACGGTCAGGTCGTCGAAGAAGGGCGCATCGCGGAGCAGCCGGGCCCGGCCGTTGATGCGCAGGGAGTCGCCACGGCCCGGGATCAGGAAGAGCAGGCCGACGTGAGGGTTGGTGAGGATGTTGCGGTAGCTGTCCGCGCGGCGGTTGCCGGGGCGGTCCGGGATCACGAGGGTGGTGTCGTCGAGGACCTTGGTGAAGCCGGCCGGGTCGCCCTTGGGCGAGACGTCGCAGGTGCCGTCGGCGGCGGACGTGGAGATCAGGCAGAGCGGGGACTGCGCGAGCCACTGCCTGTGGTGGTCGTGAAGGGTCCGCCGTTCCTTGTGGAGGGCCACGGGGCTGGGTTCGCCGAGCAGCTCGCGCAACTCCCCCTCGGTGGTGATCTCCTCGAACGCGTCCGTGTCCATTTCCCGCCCCCGTCTGCTCGTACGCGGGCGGCCGGACCGCCGCCCTGCCGCGACTATGCCACGCCCCTCCGGGCCGCGGCGGCCCCCGAAGGGTGAGGGGAACCGCGCCGCGGGACGCCCCGCCTCCGCACGGAGGGGTCTATGCGGAGCCTTCTTCGGGTTCGGCTCCGGTGACCGGGCGGCCGTACCCGGGGCGCGCCGAGTGGTCGTTGCCGTGCGCGGCCCAGCTGTAGAGGTGCAGTTCGAGGCCGTCGGGGTCGTTGAACACCAGCAGCCAGCCGACGGACGCCTCGATGAGGGGCGAGTGCGGAACGTCCTGCGCGTCCAGATGCGCGGCCCAGGCCTCCACGTCGGTCCGCCCCTGTACGGCGAAGCTGACGGGATCGAAGCCCTGGCAGCCGCGCGCCGCCTCCGGGTTCTCGCGGAACGCGACGAGGGTGTCCCCCAGGCCCGGCACCTCTCCGGCCGCGCCCCGTACGACTCCGTCGGCATCGGGGAACTCCAGCGTGACCTTGAGACCGAAGACGCGGCCGTACCACTCCAGGGAGCGGGGGAGGTCGGTGACGGGGATCTTCACATGGTGGATACCGGCGAGCACGGGCATGATGGCGTCCCCTCATTTTCACCGCAGCCTCACTGCGGCTAATTACCTTTAGAATGCTCCCCATGACCGACCCCGTCAAGCACAAGCGTCAGTACCGCTCCACCAAGCGGGCCGCCTCCGCGACGGAGACCCGCGCCCGCATCCGGGCCGCGGCCGCGGAGCTGTTCGCCCGGCAGGGCTACGTCGCCACGAAGATGAAAGAGGTCGCGGCGCTGGCGGGGGTCGGCGAGCGCACCCTCTACGACGCCTTCCCCACGAAGGCCGCACTGTTCGGCCACACCCTCGGCGTCGCGACCGTCGGCGACGAGGAACCAGTCCGCGTACGCGACCGGCCGCAGATACGGGCAGTCCGCGAGGAGGCCGACCCCCGGGCGGCCATCGCGGACATGACCGCCTACCTCAGCGATCTCCTGGACCGCGCCGGCGACCTGATCATGGTCAGTGTCGAGGCCGCGGGCGCCGACCCGGACATGCGCGCGGCCGCCGACGCGGGCGCGAAGGCCACCCACGAGGTCTACCTGGCGCTCACCACGGCCCTCCACGAGCAGGGCGCCCTGCGCCCCGGCCTCGACGCGGCCACCGCCGCCGACATCTTCTACGCCCTGGGCTCCCCCCACATGCACCAGCTGCTGCGCCGCCACCGAGGCTGGACGGCCGAGGGCTACCGCGCCTGGCTGGAGCGCGTACTGATCAGCGAACTGCTGGACTGACACGGCCCGCGACCGGGTCCGGGAGGCCGCCGGCGACGAGCGGAGAAATCCGGTGGTCGCGGCCTGAAAGCACTCATAGCATCCGCCCATGACCGAATTCACCGGGCTCACGGACGACGAGCACGACGCGCAGGCCGAGACTGAGGCTGAGACCGATGCCGATGCCGATGCCGATGCCGATGCCGGGAGGGTAATTTCCTGGCCGGCCAAGTCCGTCGGCCTCGCGGTTCTCGACACGGACGACGCCGAGCTCGTGCACGGCTGGCGATCCGACCCCGAGGCCGCCCATCACATGGGCATCTGGCCGCGCTCACTCACCGCCCTCCGCGAGCGCATCGAGCGCGACATCGAGGACGAAGACCGCGACGACTTCCTCGTCCTCGTTCCGGACGGCACCCCTGTCGGCCACGTCGCACTGGCCGGCCAGAACATCGTCGACAGCACGGCTCGGGTCGAGCTGATGCTCGCTGCCCGGCATCGCGGACACGGCCACGGCTCCGCAGCCCTCGACGCCGTGGTGGACCTGGCCTTCGGTGAACTCCCGATGTACCGGCTCACGGCGGAAACCCACACCGACAACGCCCCCGCGCTCGCCGTCCTCGCCAAGGCCGGCTTCACCCAGGAGGGGATCAGCCGCGCCGCCTGCTTCCACCGCGGCCGCCGCCACGACCTCGCCGTGTTCTCACTGCTCCGCCCCGAATGGGAAGAGCTGAACCGTCCTCGCGCCTGGGACGCCTGACCCGGCGGAGCGCGTGCCCGCCACTCGGCCCGGCCCGGCACCGCACTCCCCTCCGGCGGCGGGGCCTCCGCCCACGAAAACCGTTTGGCGGACCGCGCCGGCCGCTGCTACTTTCCCGGAAGCCGTGCAAGAGAACGAGGAGGTGGTACCCGTGAACGCAGTATCGACATGGGTGCTCCCCTCCGGGGTCACGGCCGGGCGATAGGTCGTCCGGGAGCGCCGTTCAAGAGCCCTCCCGAAAGGCACGACCATGCATTTCATTTCCGAGCAGCGCCTCGACGACGGCGTCGTCGAACGCGAGTTCACCCTCGGCGAGATCCCCGGCACCCTGTGGACGCCCGAATCCACCGCACCGGTCCCCCTGATCCTGATGGCCCACAACAACGGCCTGCCCAAGGGTGCTGCCCGCCTGGTGGCCCGGGCCCGGCACTCCGCGTCGCACGGCTACGCGGTGGCCACCATCGACGCCGCCGGGTGCGGTGACCGGCCCCGTTCCGCCGCCGCCGAACAGGCCCGCGCCGAACTCCGCCGGGCGATGCAGGCCGGCGAGCCGGTCGACGAGATCTTCGAGTCCTTCATCGGCCCGCTGGTCGAGAACGCGGTCCCGGAATGGCGGGCCACCTTGGACGCCGTCCTCGCGCTGCCCGGGATCGGCGGCCCGGTCGGGTACTCGGGATGGACCGCCCTCGGCATCCGGCTCGCGGCGACCGAGCCGCGCATCGCGGCCGCCGGCTTCTTCGCCGGGGGCTACGTGCCCCACGCCCAGCGTGAGGAGGCCCAGCAGGTCACCGTTCCGCTGCTGTTCCTGCTGCAGTGGGACGACGAGGGGAATCCCCGGCAGCGGGCGCTGGACCTGTTCGACTCCTTCGGCGCCGAGGAGAAGACGCTGCACGCCAATCCGGGCGGGCACACCGGCACCCCGTGGTTCGAAGTGGAGGACGGGGCACGGTTCTTCGGCCGGCACCTGAAGTGAGGCCGGGCCTCCGGGCCGACCTCAGAAGGCAGGCGGCGGGGCCGCGTACGCGACTGCGGCCGCGGCCCCTGCCCGGGGAGTCCGGCGGGATCGAAGACGGCTCGAATGGGCCGGTGAACTCCTCGCGTGTTACTTGGCGGTAGGGAATGATGGCGGACGACCATCCACACGGCGGGGGGCTAGGCAGCAGTGACGACTTACGACGAACGGGCCGGCGTGCACGCGTTCCGGGACGACGCCCTGGGAGAGCACGACGCCGTCGGTCTCGCCGCGGCGATCCGGCGGGGCGAGGTCTCCCCCGCCGAGGCCGCCCGGGACGCCGGGGAGCGGGTGCGGGCGGTCCAGGGACGGCTGGGCGCGGTCCAGGTGCATGTCGACAGCCCGGTGCCCGCCGCCGGAACGGGCGGCGCTTTCGCCGGGGTGCCGACCTTCGTCAAGGACAACACCGACTACCAGGGGCTGCCCACGGGCCACGGCAGCGCCGCGTTCCGGCCGAGGCCGGCACGGCAGCACGCGCCGTTCACCCGGCAGTTCCTGAGCAGCGGAGTCACGGTACTGGGCAAGACCCGGCTGCCCGAGTTCGGGTTCAGTCCGACCACCGAGTACGACGGCGCGGAGCCGGTGCGCAATCCGTGGAACACGGACTACTCGGCGGGCGGTTCATCGGGCGGCAGTGCCGCGCTGGTCGCGGCCGGCGCCGTGCCGATCGCGCACGCCAACGACGGTGGTGGCTCGATCCGGATACCCGCGGCCTGCTGCGGGCTCGTCGGCCTCAAGCCGAGCCGTGGCCGCGTCGTGGCGAGTGCCCTGAGCCGCCCACTGCCGATCGACATCGTCTCCGACGGGATCGTGAGCCGTTCCGTGCGGGACGCCGCGGCGTTCCTCGGCGCCGCGGAGACCTACCGGCGGAGCACCGAGCTGCCGCCCCTGGGCCTGGTCGAGGGCCCCTCGGGGCAGCGGTTGCGCATCGGGTTCGTACTGGACTCCCCGATCGGCGTGCACTCCGACGCCTCCACCCGGGCGGCGGTCCTGGAGACCGTGGAGGCGCTCGGACGGCTCGGACACACCGTGGAGCCGGTGGAGTTGGGCATCGACCCGAGCTTCGCCGACGATTTCCTCACGTACTGGGGGATGCTGTCCTTCCTCCTCGGCGTCACGGGCCGGACCCTCGGCGAGGGCTTCGACCGGCACCGCATGGACGGTCTCAGCCGGGGGCTGCGCGAGGAGTACGTGCGGAACTGGCGCCGGACTCCGGGCGTGGTGCGACGGCTGAAGCGGACGAGGGAGGCGTACGCCGCGACCTTCCGCGGGCTCGACCTCGTGATGTCGCCGGTGCTCGCCCACACCACGCCGCCGATCGGCCACCTCAGCCCGGCCGTTGCCTACGAGAAGCTGATCGAGCGGATCCTCGCGTACGTGGCGTTCACGCCGGTCGACAACGTCGTCGGCACTCCGTCGGTCTCGGTGCCCGCCGCGACCGCGACGCCGGACGGGCTGCCCATCGGCGTCATGTTCTCGGCCCGCCCCGGCGCCGAACGCAAGCTGCTGGAGGTCGCGTTCCAGCTGGAGGCCGACCGGCCCTTCCGGCGCATCCAGGACCTCTGACCTCGGCGCCGTCCGGCCGTCCGGCCGTCCGATAGGACCCCGCCG
>NZ_JBSGXB010000398.1:0-6030 GCF_053609185.1 Streptomyces sp. NPDC054956
CGGGCTGACCCGGGGTCCGCCGCTGGGGCGCGACCTCAAGTGGTCGCGCCCCTGCGGCGGTTCGCTCGGTGGCGTCCGGCTCCGGGGAGGATCAGGCCTCCGGGTTGCCGCCGAAGCGGTCGCGGTAGGACTCCAGGTCCTCCTCGGTGATCTTCGCGAAGAGGACCGGCGGGACGGTGAACGGGGTGCCCGCGGGCACCGCGTCGAGGGACGCGGCCTGCTCCGGGGTGACCCAGGTCGCCGTGTCCTCGGTGAGGGCGAACGCGGAGCGCATGGCGCGCGCCGAGGACGGGATGAAGGGCTCGGAGACCACCGAGTAGAGGTGGATGAGGTTCATCGCGGTGCGCAGCGTCAGCGCCGCGCCCTCGGGGTCGGTCTTGATCTCCAGCCAGGGGGCCTTCTCCTCGAGGTAGGAGTTGCCCGCCGACCACAGGGCGCGCAGCGCGGCGGCCGCCTTGCGGTACTGGAGGTTGTCCATGTGGCCCTCGTACTCGGCCAGGAGTTCGGCGATCTGCGTGCCCAGCTTGGCCTCGGCCTCGCCGGCGGCGTTGCCCTCGGGGACGTCGTCGCCGAAGCGCTTGCGCGAGAAGGAGAGCACGCGGTTGACGAAGTTGCCGAGGGTGTCGGCGAGGTCCTTGTTCACCGTGGAGGTGAAGTGCTCCCAGGTGAAGGAGGAGTCGTCGGACTCGGGCGCGTTGGCGATGAGGAAGTAGCGCCAGTAGTCGGCCGGCAGGATCTCCAGCGCCTGGTCGGTGAAGACGCCGCGCTTCTGCGAGGTGGAGAACTTGCCGCCGTAGTACGTCAGCCAGTTGAAGGCCTTGACGTAGTCGACCTTCTTCCACGGCTCGCGGGTGCCGAGCTCGGTGGCGGGGAACATCACCGTGTGGAACGGGACGTTGTCCTTGGCCATGAACTGGGTGTAGCGGACGTCCTCGGCCTCGTACCACCACGACTTGTAGTCGCGGTTCTCCGGGTCGGCGTCCGACCACTCCTTGGTCGAGGCGATGTACTCGATCGGGGCGTCGAACCAGACGTAGAAGACCTTGCCGTCGGCGGCCAGCTCGGGCCACGTGTCGGCCGGGACCGGAACGCCCCAGTCGAGGTCACGCGTGATGGCGCGGTCGTGCAGGCCCTCGGTCAGCCACTTGCGGGCGATGGAGGACGCCAGCTGCGGCCACTCCTCCTCGTGCTCCGCGACCCAGGCCTCGACCTCGTGCTGCAGCTTGGACTGCAGGAGGAAGAGGTGCTTGGTCTCGCGGACCTCGAGCTCGGTGGAGCCGGAGATGGCCGAGCGGGGCTCGATCAGGTCCGTGGGGTCCAGGACGCGCGTGCAGTTCTCGCACTGGTCGCCGCGGGCCTTGTCGTAGCCGCAGTGCGGGCAGGTGCCCTCGACGTAGCGGTCCGGCAGGAAGCGGCCGTCGACCGGCGAGTAGACCTGCCGGATCGCGCGCTCCTCGATGAAGCCGTTCTTCTGGAGCTGGCGCGCGAAGTGCTGGGTGATCTCGCGGTTCTCCGCCGAGGAGCTGCGGCCGAAGTAGTCGAAGGACAGCTGGAAGCCGTCGTAGACCGCCTTCTGGGCGTCGTGGGCCTGCGCGCAGAACTCGGAGACCGAGAGACCGGCCGCCTTCGCGGCGAGCTCGGCGGGGGTGCCGTGCTCGTCGGTGGCGCAGATGTACAGGACGTCGTGGCCGCGCTGGCGGAGGTACCGGGAGTACACATCCGCCGGAAGCATCGACCCGACCATGTTGCCCAGGTGCTTGATCCCGTTGATGTAGGGAAGCGCGCTGGTGATCAGGTGTCGAGCCATCCTCGGATGCTCCATTTCATATATGCCGGTACAACGTGACGTGCGGTTCATCGTATCGAACCGCCGAAACGCCACACGCCGCATTTCTTCGGGGTGGACAGGGGTGCGCGTAACGCAAAAGCGAGGGCTGTGACCTCTCCGTCACGGCCCTCGCGCTGCGGCCATGGTACAGCGGGGGGACGAGGCGCCGGACCGCCGTCCACGGCGGGCGGGGCGCCGTTCGTGACCGCCGGTCAGTCCCGGCCGCCGGCACCGCCGTCGACAGCGGTGATCCGGGCACCGCTCGCCAGCCGGGCCGTCAGGACGGGCGACGGACCCTGCGGACCGGGGACGGGCACGGCCAGGTCGCGGCCGGCCGTCTCCGCCCGGACCGGACCGTCCACCGTGATCGCCGCGACCTCGCGGCTCCCCGCGGCCAGCAGGTACCAACGACCCGCCGGCGACCGCCACCGGGTGCCCGCGAGCAGGTGCTGCCCGAAGCGGCCGCACGCCGCCGTCGAGCGGGCCCGCGCCACGTCCTGCGGGGGTCCGGCGGACGGACGCAGCTGGACCAGGACGTCGCCCGGGCCGGCCCAGCCGGAGGCCCGGGTGCAGGACCACACCGCCCGGCCCGCGCCGTCGGGGAGCTCGGAGTCGGCGAAGTCCCAGATGTTGACGGCCCGCACCGCGCCACCGCCCAGCTCCGGCAGCCGGCAGGCGGCGGGCGCCCACGCCGCCCGCGCGGCGGGACCGGTCGCCTCGCGCGGCCGGCGCGCGGGCACCGCCGACGGGCCGTCGGGCAGGGGTGTGTACGTCAGGTGCACGGGGGTCAGCGCGCCCAGGTCGGCGAGGAGGAAGGCATGCCCCTCGACGATGCGGGGCGAGGAGGTGAGCTCCAGCACGGGCCGGGCCCCGCAGGCCGCGCCGGCTCCGCGATCCGCGGCCGGGCCGCCGCCCGGGCCCGCTCCCCCGCCGCCCCCGCCGACGGGGATACCGTCCGCGTCCGGTGCCGCCGTCTCTTCGGTGACCCCGTCGGCGGAGACCGCCAGGGGCCGGGCCCCGTCACCGGGCCGTACGAGGTCGAGGGTGGCGGCCTTCGCGATCCAGGGCGCGAGCAGGTACCGGGCCCGGCCCCCGGCGCCGGTCCCGTCCGGGGCGGACCGGGTCAGCGTCAGCGCGGCCGCGGTGGTCACGTCCGCCCCGTCGGTACGGGCGAAGGCCAGCTCCCGGCCGCCCGGCCCGTCCGGGGCTTCGGCGTAGCGCGCCACCCGGTCCCCGTCGAGCAGCACCACCACGGCCCGCCCGGCCACGTCACCCGCGAACAGGAGCTGCGGTGCGTGACCCGGCGGGTCGATCGCCGTGCCCGGCGCCGCCGTGACCGCCACCTCGCGGGGCCGGGCGGCCCAGGCGGCCAGGGCGCGGGCGAGCAGACCCCGGTCGGCGACGCGACCGCCGCGCGCGGGCCAGGCGGTGAAGTCCACGCGGGCGGTGTCGGCCCAGGCCTCGGCGGGGACGCGGAGCAGCCGGGCCGGGTCGAGCGGCGCCGCGGCCCCGGCGGCGGCCACGGCCGCGGGGTGCGGAGCCGAGCCGTCGGCGGCGAGGACCCCGGCCGCCGCGGCCAGTGCGACCGCGGCGAACGCGGCCGCGCGGGTCCGGCGGCGCCGGCGCAGCAGGTCGGTGGGGCGGGCGCTGACCACGGCGGGGTCGGCGGCGGGGCTCCGCAGCATCCGCAGGAGCGTTTCCCCGGGGGTGTCGCGGCCGGTGGCCGCCAGTGCCTCCCGTACCGCGTCCTCCGGGTCCGCGACCCCGGCCATGCCGAGGAGCCGGGCCACCGCCTCCTCGGGCAGTCCGTCGACGAGGTGCAGCACGAAGGCGGCCCGGACCGGCCCCGGCGCCCCGGCCAGGGCCTGGGCCAACTCGTCGATCCCGCCCGCCGGGGGCCACAGCCGCAGCCCCCACACGAAGGGCGGGACCGGCGGCCACCCGAGCGCGGCCGCGGCGGCCCGGGCACGGCCGGACGGAGCGAGGCTCGCGCGCAGGACCCGTACCCGCACCTCCGCAGACGGACCGCCCGGGCCGTCGGGTCCCGCGGCGCCGCGCCCGGCCCTCGGGAGGGCCCGCTGGACCGCCTTGTGCGCGAGGAGCACCCGGGTGTGCCGGCCGAGGGAGAGCGGCAGCGTCACGTAGGCGAGCCGTACGAGTCGGGGGTACTGCTCGACGAGAACGGCCTCGGCCTGCTCCACGGCGGTGGAGCCGAATCGCTGTGTTGTGCCCACGGTCCGACAAACGAGTGAATCTTGGGATGGTCACACGCCGTGCGCCCGCGCCGGGGAGCGCAGAACGGGCGCACAGGAGAGCGGCATATGCGTTTGCGCTGGTTGGGGCGGCGCGTGGTCGACATCGATCATCGGCTGATCATCACCGAACGTAATGCTTCCAGGTTGCATCTCTACGCCCTCCGAGTGCGCCCGCGCTGATTTCCTTGCCGCGCACACGGGATGGGGTGGAGCGGTGAGCGATGGCAGCGGACCGGAGGAGTCCGGTGGCGGGGCCGTGGGTCTGCCGAGCCGGCGACGGCGGCCGACACCCATGAGCCAGTGGGATCCGACGGCGCGCCTGTCGTACTGGGCCTTCCACGCCGACCGGCGCCCGGCCTACATGCGGTTCGCGTTCCTGCAGTTGGGGACCGACTCGGCGGCCGAGGCGGCGGTGGACGCCGCCTTCGACTCGATCATGGGCGAGTGGCTGCGGATGCTGCACATGGACCGGCTCGACGCCTACGCGTGGACGGTGCTCAAACAGCGGATAGTCGACCGGCAGTACCGCCGCAGCCCCTGGCCGGAACCGATGGACATCAGTGCCTTCGAAGCCGCGCTCAAGGAAGCCCACGCGGACGCCGACCAGTACGAGGTGCTCACCGACACCATCCGCTTCTACTCGGCCGTCTCCCGGCTCGCCGAACGCCAGCGCGACGCCGTGCTGCTCCGGTACGGGCTCCAGTGCACCCCCGCCGAAGCCGCCGCCATGATGGGCGTGGACGAGGCCACCGTCCGCTCGCAGCTCGGGCAGGCGCAGCGCCGGCTCGCCCGGCTGCTCGACACGGCAGCCGAGTCATGAGCCGGAACACGAGCCGCGACACCCGGCGCGAGGACGGCGGACTCCCGCGTTCCCTGGAGCAGTTCCTGGCCCGGGCGAGCGTGCGCGACCGCTACCCCCATTACGACCTCGGCGCGGCGGAGGCCCGGCTCCTGCGCGGCGGCGGCGCCCCCGGCCCGGCGCCGAAACCACTGGTCCCCCGGCGCGGCACGGCCCCGGGCCGGCGCCGTTCGACGGGCTGGAGCGATCCCGCGCGGGACCTGCCGCTGGACTCCGAACGGGCCCGGCGCGACCTCAAGGCCGCCTGTCTGGCCTCGGTGTGCGCGCGCGGGGCCCGGGAACGGCTCGACGCCTTCGAGAGCGGCGGCCACGCCGACCTGCCCGGAGCCGTGGTCTTCGGCTGCCTGCTGCACCTGGCCGGCCTGCGCGAAGGGGCCCGGTTCTGGTGGCAGTTCGCCGCCGGGTCCGGGCGGGCCCGGACCACGCACGCCGCGTACTGCCTCTTCCTGGACCACTCCCGGCGCGGCGAACACCACGACGCCCGGGTCTGGGCCCGGGAGCTGGGCCGGCGCCGCTTCCGGCCGCGCGGGCACCGCGATCTGCGGGAGGTGCGGCTGTGCGCGCAGGCCGCCGTCCTGCGCTACGTCGACCAGTTCGACGATCCCGACCTGGGCCCGGTGCCGCTGCCCAGGCCAGGGGTGTCCGGCGTCCTGGACGCCTTCCTGCCGCCGGCCGCTCCGGTGCGCCGGCCCGGACCGGGGGCGGGCCCGCTGCGCCACCCCGCGCTGACGGCCGCGGCCCGCGGGACCGTCGTACAGCCCGGCGGGGGCGAGGCCCTGGCGCAGGCGCGCAGCGCCCTGGCCGTCGTACGGGTCCTGCAGCGGCGGCCGCTCGGAGTACGGGCCGGCCGGCTCGGGCGGGAGGCCGGCCTGGCCGAGGCGGAGCTCGGGCCGCTGTTGTCGATGCTCTGCGAGGAGGGGTACGCGTACCGGCCCGGCGTCGGCGTGTACGCCCCCGGGCCCGCCCTCGACCGGCTCTCCGCCCCCGGCGGCGGGGGCCTGTCGGGGCAGTTGCAGCGCACGCTGGCGCTGGCCCGGGACAGCGCGGGCGCGGCCGTGTACCTGAGCCGGTACGCGGAGGGGGAGGTC
>NZ_JBSGXB010000399.1:0-5950 GCF_053609185.1 Streptomyces sp. NPDC054956
GACCCGACGCCCGACCCGGGTACGGACCCGACGCCCGACCCGGGCACGGACCCGACGCCCGACCCGGGCACGGACCCCACGCCCGACCCGGGCACGGACCCGACGCCCGACCCGGGCACGGACCCCACGCCCGACCCGGGCACGGACCCGACCCCCAACCCGGGTACGGACCCCACGCCCGACCCGGGCACGGACCCGACCCCCGACCCGACTCCCGGCGGCGGTAGCCAGGGGAGTGGGCAGAGCGGTGGCGGTAGCGCCGGCGGAGCCGCTGAAGGAACGTCCGCCCGCCTCTCAACATTCGATGCTGCTCCTGCGGCTGCCGGAGCGACCCAGGTTGTGGCCGAAACCCAGCTGAGCGGAACGATCGCCGCGACCGGGGCGAGCGGGAGCACTACGGCCGGGCTGGCCGCCGCGGGGCTCCTTGCAGCCGGCATTGCCTTGCTGGCGGCGGCCCGGCCCGTGAGGCGTCGCGCAATGTGAAGTGGAATGCCGCGTGACAACTGAACGCGGTACTCCCCCCATCCCAGTACTCCCCTCGCTAGGCGAGGGGAGTACTGGGCCGTCTCGTTGTCTCGGGTGAGCCACTGGGGTCAGCCTGCGGCGCCTGCCCCGAACGCGGAGAACGCGTTCGGGGCAGTGGGCGAGAGGACCGCCGCGGCGAAGCGAGCGCGCGCCGCCGCCCGCCCACGGCTCACCGGCTCCGCTGCGCCCCTCAGATGGCAGAGTCGCGGACCCCTGCGGGCCTGGCTGGGGCACGCGTGCGGCGGTGGCCCTCAGGCGCGCCGTAGGCGCTGGTTAACCGCCGGGGCGAGGGTAGGCGCGAAGCGGCCGAGGACGGGGCGCAGCGTGGCTCTGGGGGCCGTCTGCGGGCGGGTTAGGGTCGGGGTGTTTTCGGCGGGGTGAACGGGTTCAGGCACACATTCCGTGAAGACGATCAACGGCGCTGGAGTTCGTCACCATCCGCATGCCCTGCCGTTCAATCAGCCCAGCCCTCGGTGTTCGAGCACGACTCGTAGGAGTAGCGAGTGTCGCGGTCCCACTCCTCCCCGGTAATGCGTTTGTATGCGCGGTCCGGTGTGTAGAGCAGGCGCTCGGCCCAGATGAGGTCGGTGGCGTAAGGAGTGAAGGCCGCAGGCTCTTGGAGGACTTTGTCGAATGCGGTGCGGCCGGCGGCGACGACCGCGGCACGGGTGTAGAGGAAGGCATCCCCACTCAGGTTGTGTCCGTACTCCTTGCGGTCCAGCCGGTAGAGCGCCCATGACAGTTGTTCGGCAAAGCCGATGACCAGCGACAACGGGGACTGCGCAAGCCGCTCGGTCAGGGTGTCTGCAAGGAGGTCGGCGTCGGGGTCAGGTTCCGCGGGCCTGCAGTCCTCGATGAGCTGCCAAAAGGCGTCTTCGTTCATGTCGGCGAGCATGCCTCAGGGGTCTGACAGTTCCGGCTGCCGGGTCACCTATTTGCTGCCGCTGTGAGAAGGACGCGCTTGCGGAGCAGAGAGAGCTTGGCCCGTCCGAACATCTGGCGTTTGATCATCTTGATGTGATTGACGCGGCCTTCGACGGCGCCCGAGGACCACTCGGTGCTCAGCTTGTGCTTTATGGTCTGACCTCGAACGATGCCCCGAACGGGATCGCTCGTCCGGGAGTTCGCCGGACGTGGGAACGACCTTCGTCTGATCATGTGCTCCGACCAAGGACGCACCTGAACTCGACGAAGGCCGCTGGGAATGAGTCTGCTGCACCACGATGTCCAGCGGGAGCCGTTCGCGGAAGCGTCACACTTCCGGGAGGACTTCTTCGCGTGTCTGACCGCGCGGCGTGACGAACTGTTCGAGCTCGCGGACGCGCTGCTGTGCGCGGACGGGCCAGTGACCGCGCCGGTGGACCTGACAATGCTGGCCGAGCACCGCCGCGGGCACGGTGCCCTGTACGACGCTCTCAACCACGGCCGCATCGACATCGACGGGCTCCGGCGCACGCTGGCCGCGCTGCCCCAGCCAGAAGCGGCCGATGGCCGGCTCGTCCTGGCTGTGGACGTGACCAACTGGCTGCGGCCGGATGCCGAGTGCAGCGCGGACCGGCTGTTCTGCCACACCTTCGGCCGAGGCCGGGACCAGCACCTGATGATCCCAGGCTGGCCGTACTCGTTCGTCGCCGCTCTCGAAGCAGGCCGCACCTCCTGGTGCCAGCTGCTGGACGCCGTCCGACTCGCCCCCGAGGACGACGTGGCCGAGATCACCGCTCGCCAGGTCCGCCGGGTAGTCGAGGACTTGGTCGCCGGCGGACGCTGGCGCGAGGGCGATCGGGACATCCTCATCGTCTTCGACGCTGGCTACGACGCTCCGCGCATGGCCTACCTTCTCGACGGGCTGCCCGTCGAGGTCCTGGGACGGATGCGATCGGACCGTGTCATGCGACGGCCGACACCCACACAGCTGGAGTACGCCCTGGCGTATCCCCAAGGCGGCCGGCCACCCAAGCACGGCAAGGAGTTCCGCTTCGCCAAGCCCGCCACCTGGGGCGAACCAGACGCGGCGACTGTCCAGGTCACCGACCGCTACGGTTCCGCCCGGGCGATGGCGTGGGATCGCATCCACCCAAGGCTCACTATCCGCTCCGCGTGGATCGACCACGACAGCGAACTCCCAATTATCGAGGGGACGCTGATCCGCCTGGAGGTCGACCGCCTGCCCGGCGGCGGAGACCCGCTGCCGCTGTGGCTCTGGTCCTCCGCCACCGGCATGGCCGCCCCGACGCCGATCTGCGATGGCAGACGTTCCTCCGGCGCTTCGACCTGGAGCACACATTCCGGATGATCAAACAGACCCTCGGCTGGACCCGACCGAAGCTCCGTACCCCACAAGCCGCAGACCGGTGGACCTGGCTGATCGTCGTCGCGCACACCCAGCTCCGTCTCGCCCGGCCGCTCGCCGAGGACGTCCGCCGGCCCTGGGAGCGACCGATGGAACCGAACAGGCTCACCCCGGCCCGAGTCCGCCGGGGGTTCAGGAACCTCCGCCCGGCCTTGCCCTGCCCGGCCCGTGCGCCGAAACCGTCGTGGCCTGGCCCCGGAAGGCCACTCGGGTCGAAGAACCAGCGGCCAGCCATCCGCTACGACGTGGGCAAAACCGTCCGGCGCCCGGAGACCATCAGCGAACGCGACCAGATCAGACGGTGAGGGGCACGATCAGACAACCCTCACGACATCCGACAAGGGGATGTCGATCCTGGTCGCGTCGCCGAAGATGTCTACCGTCAGTTCGACACGGCCCCGAACATGGTCAACAGCCACGACGGGGCTCGTGAAGTCTGTGAACGGTCCACCGATAATCCGCACGTCGGTCCCGACATGGATATCCATCTCGTGCGTCACGCCAGCCCCCTTCGCACCATTACGTCAATCAGCCACCGCCGACAGAAGCCAACCTACCTTCGGCGGAGGGGGCCGAACCGCCCGGGGCCGGCTGCGATGCGGCCGTTGGTCAAAGCCAATACCGTTGACTTTGGGGTGATTTGGCGGTTCAACGGATACCAGGGGGTGGTGTCCAATGAGCGCTCGGTTGGTGGACCGGATCGGGCTGGGGGACCTGACAGAGGTGTTTCCGCCGGAGTTGGTGGACGCGGTGCTGGCGAAGTCCCAGTCGCGTGAGGTGAGGGTGCGGCTGCTGCCGCCGAGGCTGATGGTGTACTTCGTGCTTGCGCGGGCGTTGTTCTCCGGCGAGCCGTATCGGGAGGTCCTTCGGACGCTGGCCGAGGCAGTCCGGCGCGAGGACGGTTGGGGTGCCTGGCGGATCCCGGACAAGGCAGCGGTTTTTCGTGCCCGCCAGAACCTCGGGGTGGAGGTGCTGCGCGAGCTGCTGGTTCATGCCGGGGCGGCGGTGGCCGACAAGCGGACGCCCGGGGCGTTCTGGCGGGGCTTTCGGCTGATGGCGATCGACGGGACAACGCTGCAGGCCGCCGACACGGAAGCCAACGAGGCTGGGCTGGGCCGACTGCGGACCAAGGCCGGCAAGGGACCCACTGGATATCCGCTGGCCCGGGTCATGGTGCTGGTCGAGTCAGGAACCCACGTGGTCTGCGACGCCACGGTTGACTCCTACCGGGCCAAGGAACGGGTTCTAGCCGAACGGCTTGCCGGCTAACTGCGGCCGGGCATGCTGGTATTGGCCGACCGCGGCCTGCCCGGAGCCCATCTGTGGCAGCACCTGGCAGCCACCGGCGCCGACCTGCTGTGGAGGATCCCCGGCATCTGGAACCTGCCGGTCGAGGAGGTTCTCCCCGACGGTTCATGGTTCTCCACCGTCCGCGGCGGGCGGGGACGCAGCGTCCGGCCGCCCCAGGACATCCGGGTCCGCGTGATCGAGTACAGCCTGGACATCCCAGGCCGTGACCAGGCCGAACGCTACCGACTCATCACCACGCTCATGGACCCCGAGACGGCGCCAGCCGCCGAATTGGCCGCCCTCTACGGTGAACGGTGGGAGGTGGAGAACACCCTCGCCGAACTGAAGACGACACAGATCGGCACCCGCACCGTCATGCCGAGCAAGAGTCCTGACCTGGTGTTCCAGGAGATTTACGCACATCTGGTGCTCTACACCGGCCTGAGGGTCCTGATGCACAGAGCAGCGGTGAACCGCAGTGAACCACTGGATCCGGACCGGCTCTCCTTCGCCGCGGCCCTGCGGGCAGCCCGCCGGAGCATCACCTCGCTGAACAGGGATCTCCCCCCCCTCAGCACCTGTCCGCGGTGGCCCGTGAGCTCGAAGAGGAGATCAACCCGCCCCGCAGGCTCCGATCCGTGATCCGTCAGGCGAAGCGCAAGATGTCCCGCTTTCTGTCCTGGAACCCTGACCGGCCACAACCACCACAGCCAACCCGTCGACCGACAGAAAGTCTGCAGGTCATTGCGGCTGTCGCACCCTCACCAGACCCCTAAGTCAACGGCATTGTGTTTAGCCCCTGAGCCGTTGGCGTTTGGCGAACAGGGCCGAGGTGACTTCAGGCTCAGTGGGACCATCTCAGCATGCGCCTTGTTGCTGACGGCATGACGCCGACCTCACGGTTGGTACTCGTGGAGGACCTCGAGACCGACAACGGCCACGCCTTCGAGCTGGCGAGCCCGCTCTTCCTGGCTGTCGGCGATCGAATCGGTTTCGAGGGCGAAAGGCTTGCCGTAGTGCGGGCCAGCGGAGACCGGTTGATGCTGGCTGGCGACTGGTCAACTCGTTGCGGACTCAGAGCGGGACGTCGGCGGTAGAAGGGGCTCGGGTTGCTCTCCGCAACCAACGTTGAGCGTCGCATCGAACATGATCGCCCAGTTGGGTATTCGCCGGACGTGAAGGCGGTCTTCGGCTGATCCTGTGCTCCGACCAAGGACGCGCTCGACCAGCACGCAGGCCGTGGGATGAGCCTGCTGCATCACGATGCCCGGGCAGAGGCGTTCGCGGAGGCGTCACGCTTCCGGGGTGACTTCTGCGGATGTCTGACCAGTCGGCGCGACACGTGTTGTTCGAGCTGACCGACGCGCTGTTGTGTGCGGACGGGCTGGTGACGTCGCTGGTGGACCTGACGCTCCTGGCCGAGCATCGTCGTGGGCACGGCGCGCTGTACGACGCGCTCAACCGCGGTCGTCTCGACGTGGTGCGGCTGCGGCGGACGCTGGCCGCGTTGCCGCAGCCGAAGGCCGCCGACGATCGGCTCGTCCTGGCCGTGGACGTGAGCAAGTGGCTGAGGCCGGACGCCGAGTGCGGTCCGGACAGGCTATTCTGCCACACCTTCGGCCAGGGCCGGGACCAGCACCTGATGATCCCGGGCTGGCCGTAGTCGTTCGTTGCCGCGCTGGAGAGCGGCCGCACGTCCTAGGTGTATTGATCACGAGCGTTGTTGACACTCGGTAGGTCTTGAACATGGCGAAGACCTCCGGTGTGGTGGGAGCTGTCTAGGAA
>NZ_JBSGXB010000400.1:0-5925 GCF_053609185.1 Streptomyces sp. NPDC054956
AGCTCGGCGAACCCTTCGTCACCGCCGGCCTCTGCCTCTACCGCGACGGCCGCGACAGCGTCGCCTGGCACGGCGACCGCAACGGCCGCTCGGCGACCGAGGACACGATGGTCGCGATCGTCTCGGTCGGAGACCCCCGCGACCTGGCCCTGCGCCCCCGCGACGGCGGCCCCACCCTGCTCCGCCTCCCGCTGGGCCACGGCGACCTGGTGGTGATGGGCGGCTCCTGCCAGCGCACGATGGAACACGCGATCCCCAAGACGGCCCGCGCGGTGGGCCCCCGCATCAGCATCCAATTCCGTACACGGGGCGTCCGTTGAGGCGGCGAGCGCCGATACTGGCGCGATGACCGCCGCTTTCACGTACCAACAGCCGCAGGAATACCCGGCCGTGGTCCACGACCGGTGGGGCAGGTTCGAGACCACGCTCGTCAACGACGGGCAGAACTTCTCGCTGGCGCTGCGGGGCAACCGGTTCGAGGGGCCCATGCTGGCCTATTTGGAACTGTCGGAGTCCGCACCTGAGGGCCAGGAGCAGCCTCCGGACGTCACGGAGGACAGTGAACTGGCCTCGTGCACCGTTGAGTGGCGGATGCCGGTGCCGGTCGCGGGGGTCGAGGCGGGGGCGGCCGAACTGCACGTCCGGCTGCTCCTGGGCGACTCGGAGCCTCGCAGGGGCGCTCCTGCCGAGGTGGAGCTGGCGCTGCACTTGCCGACCGGTATCGTGGAGACAGCCAGGGCTCACGGTCTGATTGAGGACGCACTGTTGTCACTGCAGGGGCATCTGCCCGAGGGCGTCCACCTCCAGGCTTGCTTTACTTGTGCGTTCTCCGACTACAGTCCGGCAGGTTCCGACGTCTTCGGCACGATGGCCTGCTTCCGCGACAGCAAGGACGCGTACCGCGCGGTCCGCACCAAGAGGGACATCTTCGCGCTCTGGCCAGAGAATGCCGGCTCGGTGCAGGAGACCTTCCTCTGCGACCAGTACGAGCGGCGCGCCCCCAACACCGGATACCGGGGCTGACGGCGGGCCCTGACCTACGCCGCGTCCAGTTCCTTCGCCGGGCGGGCCGACGAGGCGGCCGCGTGGAGGGAGCGGAGGGCCAGGAGGAGGATGCCGATGTCGTCCAGGTAGACCGGGTCCGGGATCAGGTCCACCGGGGAGATCGTGTAGACCACGGCCGCCCAGAACAGGGCCTTGTCGCGCAGCGGGATGCCCGCGTCGCGCAGCAGGCGCCGGGCCGCGAAGACCCGTACGAGGAGCACGGCCGCGGTGATCGCCAGTCCGGCCGCGACGACACCCGCGACGACGAGCCAGACGGTCGGAGCGTCCATCAGGCGCCCTGCTCCCGCAGCCGGCGGCTGACCTCGCCGAGGCCGTCCGCGAGGGCGTCGAGCTGTTCGGGCGTGAGCACGTCCACGAGTACCTCCCTCACGGTGCTCACGTGCCCCGGTGCGGCCTCCGCCAATCGTGCGCGGCCGGCGTCGGTGAGGACGGCGTAGACCCCGCGGACGTCGGAGGGGCAGGTGCGGCGGCGGACCAGGCCGGTCTTCTCCATCTGGGCGATCTGGTAGGTCAGGCCGCTCTTGGAGTTGATCAGCCCGTTCGCGAGCTCCGTCATGCGCAGCTCGCCCTCCGGCGCCCTGGAGAGCCGCACGAGGATCTCGTACTGGGGGTGGGAGAGTCCGGACTCGTCCTTGAGCTGCTGGTCGAGGCGCCGGTTGACCAGGGCGGAAGCGGCCAGGAAGCCCTGCCAGGCGCGCATCTCGCGGTCGTCCAGCCATCTCGTTTCAGCCATGGAATCAGCGTACACGGGTCGTTCCAATTTGAATCACAGCATGGTTGCTGGTTAGGGTCGAGTCGGGTTGTTTGAATTTGAACAACACCCATGCACCGGCTCCACCCGCCCGCCCGTCCCCACCGGAAGGCCCCCTCGTGACCAGCCCCTCCACCGCCACCGCCGCCGTAAACCCCGCACCCACCGCCTCCGCCGCGACCGCCGGGCAGTCCGCCCCGTACGTCGCCCTCTCCACCCCCGCCCACGACGTCGGCCTGCTCCTCCTGCGCCTCGTCCTCGGCCTGACCATGGCCGCCCACGGCGCCCAGAAGCTCTTCGGCTGGTTCGGCGGCGGCGGGATCAGCGGCACCGGGCAGTTCTTCACCGCCAGCGGGTACCCGGCGGGCGACGCCATGGCCGTCCTCGCCGGTCTGACCGAGACCCTCGGCGGCCTCGGGCTCGCCGTCGGGCTGCTCACCCCGCTCGCCGGTGCCGCCGTCGTCGGCACGATGATCAACGCGATCGCCGTCCACGGGGCCGGCTCGTTCTTCGCCCCGCAGGGCGTGGAGTACGAGATCCTGCTCACCGTCGGCGCCGCCGCCCTCGCGCTCACCGGCCCCGGCCGATACGCCGTCGACCGCTTCCTGCCCGTCCTGCGCGGCCACCGCCTCGCCCACGGAGCCCTCGCCGTCGTCCTCGGCGCCGTCATCGCGGGCGCGCTGCTCCTCGTACGGAACTGACCCGCGGCGCGGCCGGCCGACCGTCCCCCGACCCGACCCGCACGGGCCCCCGACCCGACCCGTACAGGCCGATTGGATTCGGACATTCGGGGGAAGGGGGCATGAATGACGCAACCCATCGAAGACTACGCACTCATCGGCGATCTGATGACCAGTGGTCTGGTCGGCCGCGACGGGTCCATCGACTGGCTGTGCCTGCCGCGCTTCGACTCGGCGGCCTGCTTCGCCGCTCTCCTCGGCGACCAGGAGAACGGCCACTGGCGCATCGCCCCGGCCGCGTCCCCCGACTTCGCGCGCTGCACCCGCCGTGCCTACGTCGACGGCACGCTCGTCCTGGAATCCTTCTGGGAGACCGAGGACGGCGCCTCCTTCAAGGTCGTCGACTTCATGCCGCAGCGCGACACCGCCCCCGACGTGATGCGGATCGTGGAGGGCCTCACCGGCGAGTCGACCGTCCGCAGCACCCTGCGCCTGCGCTTCGACTACGGGCACGTCGTCCCCTGGGTCCGCCGCTTCGATCCCGCCCGGGACGGCGAATGCGACCGCGTGGCCGTCGCCGGGCCCGACTCCGTGTGGTTCCGCAGCGAACCCCCCGTACGGACCTGGGGCGAGGAGAACAGCACCCGCTCCGAGTTCACCGTCGCCGCCGGCGAGCGAGTCGCCTTCGTCCTCACCTGGCACCCCTCCCACGAGCCGCGCCCCGAGCCCGTGGACCCGTACGCCGCCCTGGAGCAGAGCCTCGCCGATTGGCGCGAATGGGCCTCCCAGTGCCGGTACGAGGGCCCCTACCGCGAGGCCGTGACCCGCTCCCTGATCACCCTCAAGGCCCTCACCTACGCCCCGACCGGCGGGATCGCCGCCGCCGCGACGACCTCCCTGCCCGAGGAGATCGGCGGGGTCCGCAACTGGGACTACCGCTACTGCTGGCTCCGCGACTCCACCCTCACCCTCGGCTCCCTGCTGGCCACCGGCTTCCTCGACGAGGCCCGGGCGTGGCGGGCCTGGCTGCTGCGGGCCATCGCGGGCGACCCGGCCGACCTGCAGATCATGTACGGGATCGGCGGGGAGCGGCGGATCCCGGAGAGCGAGCTGCCGTGGCTCAAGGGGTACGCCTCCTCCGCGCCGGTCCGGGTCGGCAACGCGGCCGTCGACCAGCTCCAGCTCGACGTGTACGGCGAGGTGCTCGACTCCCTGCACCTGGCCCGGTCCTCGGGACTCCCCACCGAGTGGCACGCCTGGAAGATCCAGCTCGCGCTCCTCGACTTCCTGGAGCGCAACTGGCACCGGCCCGACGAGGGGCTGTGGGAAGTGCGCGGCCCGCGCCGCCACTTCACGCACTCCAAGGTGATGGCATGGGTCGCCGCCGACCGTGCCGTGCGCACCTTGGAAGCCAATTCCGCGCTGCCCGGCGACCCGGAACGCTGGCGGGCCATGCGGGAGGCAGTGCACCGCGACGTGTGCGAGAAGGGGTACGACCCCGAACGGGGCACCTTCACCCAGTACTACGGTTCCACCGAACTCGACGCGGCCACCCTCCTCATCCCGCGCGTCGGTTTCCTGCCGCCCGACGACCCCCGGGTGACCGGCACGGTCGACGCGGTGCGCGCGGAGCTCGGCCGCAGCGGCCTGGTCCGCCGCTACAGCACCGAGGGGCCCTCGGTGGACGGCCTGCCCGGAGACGAAGGCGCCTTCCTCGCCTGCTCCTTCTGGCTCGCGGACGCACTGCACCTGACGGGCCGGGAGAAGGAGGCCAGGGAGCTCTTCGAGCGGCTGCTGGCCGTGCGCAACGACGTCGGGCTGCTCGCCGAGGAGTACGACCCCGTGTCCGGCCGCCAACTCGGCAACTTTCCGCAGGCGTTCAGCCACGTCGGTCTGGTGAACACGGCCCTCACGCTGGGCGGCGGTGGCGTGGGGCCGTGACGGCGCGGGGGCGTGACGGCCTGGGGCCGTGACGCGGCTCAGTCCGGGCACGGACCGCGCAGCGCGGCCCAGGTGTCCGGGCCGACGATTCCGTCCACGGCCACGCCGCGGTTGCACAGGTTGCGGTACATGCTCTGGAAGTTCCGGACCGCGTTGTAGGTCTGCGAGCCGAAGATCCCGTCCACCTGGCCCGCGGTGAGGTAGCCGGCGCCCTTGAGGAGGCACTGCGCCTCGACGACCCGGTTGCCGGTGTTGCCCTGCCCGGTGACCGCCGTACCGGTGTAGTACTTCCCCTGGTTGCCGCACGCGTACGTGGCGGCCGCGGCCGGCCCGGCGGTGACCACCCCGCCGAGGGCGGCGGCCGAGGCGAGTGTGAGTGCGGTGGCGAACAAGCGAACGCGGAGCGTCATCGCTGCGGTCTCCTCTGGTGTGGGTCGATGAAGTGGGCGCCGAACCAGGTGCTTTCCGGTTCGGGCACACGTGCAGCATCGCCTCCGCCAGAGCAGAGAAGTAAGACCTGAGTGCCGAGAGCAAACGTTCTTGAACGGATGATGTCAGCCGGAGCCGTGCCTCCGGGCCGCCTCGCGGCGCCGGAGCAGCTCGGCGGTGGCCGCGTCGGCCGGCAGGAAGGCTTCGAGGTGCAGTTCGGCCAGGGTCACGTCGACGGCGGTCGCGAAGGAGGTCAGGGTGGTCAGCAGCCTCAGCTCGCCGTCCGCGGTGCGCAGCCGCAGCGGTACGGCGAAGCCCAGGTGCTCGGCCGGCTCGGCAGTGACCGTCGGCAGGTAGCCGTTCAACTCCTCGATCAACAGGTCGAGTTCCGGATCCGGATGCGCCGACGCCCGGGCCCGGAGGCTCTCCGTGATGTGCCGCCCCCAGGCCGCCGCGTTGACCACGCGCGGCCCCATGCCCTCCGGATGCAGGGCGAGCCTCAGCACGTTCACGGGCGGTGCGAGCAGATGCGCGGCGGCGCCCTCGGTGAGGACCTCGAACGCGGCGTTGGCCAGAACGAGTTCGCCGCGCGGCCCGGCCACCACCGCCGGGTACGGCAGATGGCCGGTCAGGATGGAGCGCAGCGCCGCCATGGCGGGCTCGATGCTCTCCGCGTCCCGGGCCGACTCCGCGTACACGGGTGCGTAACCGGCGGTCAGGAGCAGCGAGTTGCGCTCCCTCAGGGTCAGGCCGAGCGACTCGGCGAGCCGTACCACCATCGCCCGCCCCGGCACGGAGCGGCCGCTCTCGATGAAGCTGAGGTGGCGCTGCGTGGTCCCGGCGAGGGTGGCCAGCTCCAGTTGGCTCATCCGCCGCAGCGACCTGCGCCGGCGCATCTCGCGCGCGAACGGGGAGGGTCGGGCGTTGGCGTTGGCGTTGGCGTTGGTGGCGGCAGCGGTGGTGGCCATGTCCCCTTTCTAGCCGCCGGGCCGGCGGAGCCCGCCATTCCCCGGAGGGAATTGCCGCGCGTGTCCCGGCGGGCCGGGCGAAGACCGGCGG
>NZ_JBSGXB010000401.1:0-5920 GCF_053609185.1 Streptomyces sp. NPDC054956
GGGGTCTGGGGCGGAGCCCCAGGGGGTCCGGGCGCAGCCCGGGGAACGGTGGAAGGGCGGGTAGGGGACTCTGTTCCGCGCAGCGGGATGTCCGCAGCCGGGCCGGGGCCGGTGGCGCGGTCGGTCGGTGCCCGGAGGGGCGTCGGGGGCGGCCGCGCCGGCTACAGGAGGGCGTCGGGGGTGGAACCGCCCGCCTCCGCGACGATCGCGGAGAGCGGCTGCGCGCCGCGGGCCAGGGCGAAGCGGACATCCCCCGCCGGGGGCACCGTGAAGCCGTGGATCGCCGGCCTCGGGAGGCTGTTGTAGCCGTAGTGGGCGGTGAAGAAGTACGCCCCCGTGTCGGGGATGGCGACCAGGTCCCCCGGGGAGAGGAGCGGCAGCTCCCGCCCCGCCGCCAGCAGATCGCCGGCGAAGCACGCCGGCCCCGCGATGTCCTGGGCGACGGACGGGCCCGTCAGCGGAGCGCCCTTCGCGTCGTACGGGAGGATCCGCAGCGGCCACGCCGCCGGGGCGTACACCGTGCGGGTGGCCACCTGGACCCCCGCGTGCGTGAGCGCGATCGCCCGGCCGCCGGCCGTCTTCGTGTACTCCACCCGCGACAGCACCAGCCCGTGCTTGGCCAGCAGCGACCGCCCGAACTCGGTGACCAGCCCGTACGCGCCGGAGAAGAGTGCCGGGACGGCCGAGCGCAGGGCCGCCACGTACTCCGCGTAGGTGGGGGCCGCGGTGTCCGAGGAGAAGTCCACCGGCAGGCCGCCGCCGATGTCCAGGGTGTCGACCTGCCGCCGCCCGGCCGCCGCGTTGATCTCCTCGGCCAGCGCGTGCAGTTCCCGTACCCCCTCGGCGATCAGCGGCAGCGGAACGCCCTGGGAGCCCGAGTGGGTGTGCAGCCGGGTGAGCCAGGGCCGGTCCACGTAGGCCCGTACGAGCCATGCGCGCGCGCCCGGATCGCGCAGGGCGATGCCGAACTTCGAGGTCGCCGTGGCGGTGGAGAGGGCGTCGATGGCGCCCGCGCCGGTCTGCGGGTTGACCCGTACGCCGATCGGGGACCGGACGGGCGCGGGGGCCGAGGAGACGAGCGCGTCCAGCCGCTCCAGCTCCTGCCGGTTGTCGGCGTTGACGGAGATGCCCAGGGCGAGGGCCTCGCGGAGTTCGGCGGCCGTCTTGGCGGGGGAGTCCAGGACCGTCCGCTCCGGCGCGACCCCGGCCGCACGGGCCAGGGCCAGCTCGCCGGGGCTGGCCACCTCGCAGCCGATCCCCGCGTCGGCGAGCAGCCGCAGGACCGGCACGAGCGGTGCGGCCTTGACCGCGAAGGCGTGCAGGACGGGGGTGCCAGGGGCGAGGGCCTCGGTGAAAGCGCTGGTCAGGGCGGCCGCGGAGGCGCGGATGCCGGCCACGTCGAGGAGGCAGACCAGGGGCGAGTCCTCGTCGATCAGGCCCTGTTCCACGGCGGCCCGTACGGCCCGGTCGCGCCGCTCGGCGGCGGCATCGGCTGCGTGCGCGCGCGTTTCGACTGCCATGTCCGCCATCCCATCATCCGGCGCGGCCGCCCGCAGCTGTTGACTGAATCTATTCAGGGCGCGAGGATGTGAATGGATTGACCAACATCGGAGGAGGCACCGCCATGTCAGGACCCCGCCCCGTACGGGCCGCACGAGGTACCGAGCTGAGCACCCTGGGATGGCAGCAGGAGGCCGCGCTGCGGATGCTCCAGAACAACCTCGACCCCGAGGTCGCCGAGCACCCCGACAAGCTCGTCGTCTACGGCGGCACCGGCAAGGCCGCGCGCGACTGGCGCTCGTACGACGCGATGGTCCGCACCCTGCAGACCCTCAAGCAGGACGAGACGATGCTCGTGCAGTCCGGCCGCCCGGTCGGCGTCATGCAGACGCACGAGTGGGCGCCGCGCGTGCTGCTCGCCAACTCCAACCTGGTCGGCGACTGGGCCAACTGGGAGGAGTTCCGCCGCCTGGAGAACCTGGGCCTGACCATGTACGGCCAGATGACGGCCGGTTCGTGGATCTACATCGGCACCCAGGGCATCCTGCAGGGCACCTACGAGACCTTCGCGGCCGTCGCCGCCAAGAAGTTCAACGGGACCCTCGCCGGCACCATCACCCTCACCGCCGGCCTCGGCGGCATGGGCGGCGCCCAGCCGCTGGCCGTGACGATGAACGACGGCGTCGCCATCTGCATCGACGTGGACCCGCGCGCCATCGACCGCCGCATCGAGCACCGCTACCTCGACGTCAAGGCCGACAACCTGCGCCACGCGCTGCAGCTCGCCGTCGAGGCCCGCGACGCCCGCAAGCCGCTCTCCATCGGCCTGCTCGGCAACGCCGCCGACCTGCTCCCGCAGATGCTCGCCGAGGGCGCGCCGATCGACATCGTGACGGACCAGACCTCCGCGCACGACCCGCTCGCCTACCTGCCGACCGGCGTCGACTTCGACGACATGGCCGCCTACGCCGCCAAGGACCCGGCGGGCTTCACCACCCGCGCCCGCGAGTCCATGGCCAAGCACGTCGAGGCCATGGTCGGCTTCATGGACGCCGGCGCCGAGGTCTTCGACTACGGCAACTCCATCCGCGGCGAGGCCCAGCTGGCCGGCTACGACCGCGCGTTCGCCTTCCCCGGCTTCGTCCCGGCCTACATCCGCCCGCTGTTCTGCGAGGGCAAGGGCCCCTTCCGCTGGGCGGCGCTGTCCGGCGAGGCCTCGGACATCCACAAGACCGACAAGGCGATGCTGGAGCTCTTCCCCGAGAACGAGTCCCTGCACCGCTGGATCAAGATGGCCGGCGAGCGCGTCCACTTCCAGGGCCTGCCCGCGCGCATCTGCTGGCTGGGCTACGGCGAGCGCGACAAGGCCGGCGAGCGCTTCAACGAGATGGTCGCCGACGGCACCCTCGCCGCGCCGCTGGTCATCGGCCGCGACCACCTCGACTGCGGCTCGGTGGCCTCCCCGTACCGCGAGACCGAGGCCATGCTCGACGGCTCCGACGCGATCGCCGACTGGCCGCTGCTCAACGCCATGGTCAACGTGGCCTCCGGCGCCTCCTGGGTCTCCATCCACCACGGCGGCGGCGTCGGCATGGGCCGCTCCATCCACGCGGGCCAGGTCACGGTCGCGGACGGCACCAAGCTCGCCGGCGAGAAGATCCGCCGCGTCCTGACCAACGACCCCGGCATGGGCGTCATCCGCCACGTCGACGCCGGCTACGACATCGCCGAGACGGTGGCCGACGAGCGCGGCGTCCGCATCCCGATGCGCGAGGGTGACCCGGCGTGACCCAGGAAGCCGCCGCCGGAGCCTCGTTCCACGACATGTGGGCCGAGCTCCGGCCCATCGGCCGGGACGCGGGCAGCGGCGGTTACCGCCGCTACGCCTGGACCGGCGCCGACGCCGACTGCCGGACCTGGTTCCAGGCGCAGGCCGAGGCGCGCGGGCTCGCGTACGAGACCGACCGCAACGGCAACCAGTGGGCCTGGCTCGGCGACCCCCTCGCGGGGGACGCCGTCGTCACCGGCTCGCACCTGGACTCCGTACCCGACGGCGGGGCCTTCGACGGCCCCCTCGGAGTGGTGTCCTCCTTCGCGGCCCTGGACGAACTCCGCAGGAGGGGAGCGGAGTTCTCCAGGCCGCTGGCCATCACCAACTTCGGTGACGAGGAAGGGGCCCGGTTCGGCCTCGCCTGCGTCGGCTCCCGGCTGGCCGCCGGACAGCTGACCAAGGAGAAGGCGTACGAGCTCCGCGACGCGGACGGCGTCAGCCTGCCCCGGGCCATGGAGGCCGCCGGGTACGACCCCGAGACCATCGGGGCCGACCCCGAACGCCTCGCCCGCATCGGCGCGTTCGTCGAACTGCACGTGGAACAGGGCCGCGCCCTGGACCTGTCCGGGGACCGGGTCGGCATCGCCTCGGCGATCTGGCCGCACGGCCGCTGGCGGTTCGACTTCCGCGGCGAGGCCAACCACGCGGGCACCACCCGCCTGGTGGACCGCCGCGACCCGATGCTCACGTACGCGCAGACCGTGCTCGCGGCCCGCGCGGAGGCGGCCCTCGCGGGGGCCGTGGCCACCTTCGGGAAAATCTCCGTCGAGCCCAACGGGGTCAACGCGATCCCGTCCCTCGTGCGCGGCTGGCTCGACTCCCGGGCCGCCGACCAGGCCACCCTCGACACGGTCGTGACCGCGGTCGAGAAGGCCGCCCGCGAGCACGCCGACCGGGACGGGATCGACCTGGACATCGTCCGGGAGTCCTTCACCCCGGTCGTGGAGTTCGAACACGCCCTGCGCGACGAGCTCAACCGCATCCTGGGCGGGGCCGTCCCCGTCCTCGGCACGGGTGCGGGACACGACGCCGGAATCCTCTCGGCGGCCGTCCCGACCGCGATGCTGTTCGTACGCAACCCCACCGGCGTCTCCCACTCCCCGCGGGAGTCCGCCGACGAGGACGACTGCGTCGCCGGCGTCCTCGCCCTCGCCGACGTACTGGAAGGCCTCGCGTGCCGATGAAGACGTACTGGCTGGAGCACGCCTGGCTCGGCACCCATGTCGAGCCGGGCGTGGCCCTGGAGGTCACCGAAGACGGGCGGATCGGCGCCCTGCGGACCGGTCCCGGGTACGAGACCCCGCCCCCGGGCGCAGAGATCCTGCGCGGACTGACGCTCCCCGGCCTCGCCAACGCGCACAGCCACGCCTTCCACCGGGCCCTGCGCTCCACCGTGCAGGTCGGCTCCGGCACCTTCTGGACCTGGCGCGACTTCATGTACAAGGTCGCCCAGAACCTCACCCCCGAGAGCTACTTCGCGCTCGCCCGGGCCGTCTACGCCGAGATGGCGCTGGCCGGCATCACCAACGTCGGCGAGTTCCACTACGTCCACCACGCGCCGGGCGGCACCCCCTACGCCGATCCCAACGCCATGGGCGAGGCCCTGATCGAGGCCGCCGCCGAGGCCGGCATCCGGATCACCCTCCTGGACACGGCGTACCTGTCCTCCGGCTTCGGACAGGCCCCCGAACCCCACCAGCTGCGCTTCTCCGACGGCACCGCGGAGGCCTGGGCCGAGCGGGTCTCGGCCCTCAAGCCCCGCGAACACGCCCTGATCGGCGCGGCGGTCCACTCGGTCCGCGCGGTGCCGGCGGGGCAGCTCGCCACCGTGGCCCGCTGGGCCGAGGAGCGGCGGGCCCCGCTCCACGTCCACCTCTCGGAGCAGACCGCCGAGAACGACGCCTGCCAGGCCGCCCACGGGCGCACGCCGACGCAGCTGCTCGCCGACCACGGGGTGCTCGGCCCCCGCACCACCGGCGTGCACAACACGCACCTCACGGACGCCGACATCGCCCTCCTCGGCTCCACCACCACCGGCACCTGCATGTGCCCCACCACCGAACGCGACCTCGCCGACGGCATCGGCCCGGCCACCCGCCTCCAGCGCGCGGGCAGTCCGCTCTCGCTCGGCAGCGACAGCCACGCCGTGATCGACCTGCTCGAGGAGGCGCGGGCGATGGAACTCAACGAGCGGCTCAGCAGTCGTACGCGGGGGCACTGGACGGCCAACGCCCTGCTGACCGCGGCCACCGCGGACGGTCATGCCGCCCTCGGCCGGCCGGACGCGGGCCGTCTGGAGGCGGGCGCGCCGGCGGACTTCACCACCGTCGCGCTGGACTCCGTACGCACGGCGGGGGCGCTGCCGCGGCTGGGCGCGGAGACGGCCGTCTTCGCCGCCACGGCGTCGGACATCCGCCACACGGTGGTGGGCGGCCGCCACATCGTCCGCGACGGCGCGCACGCGCTGGTCGAGGACGTCCCCTCCGCTCTCGCCGAAGCCATCGCGGCCCTCCGCTCCTGACCACTCCGCCTGCGGCGGGCCCCTTCCCCCGCCCCGCCCCTTCCCGAAACCGGGGCTCCGCCCCGGAC
>NZ_JBSGXB010000402.1:0-5909 GCF_053609185.1 Streptomyces sp. NPDC054956
CCACTGCGGTACGCCCCCGGTCGTACGCGCGGTACGCCCTGCGCAGGGCGTACCGGGCCAGCCGGGTGCGCGCCGCCGCCGACAGCCGGGCGGCCTCCGGGAGGAGGCCGCCGCACTTCTCCAGTACGGAGTCGAAGGCTACGAGGCGCTGGCGCAGGTCGTCGAGCTGTCCGCCGAAGTCCGTGGTGGACATGTTGTTGCCGTGGACCCGGTAGAAGGCCTGGTCGGCCCCCCGGACGTAGCCCACGTCGGCGTGGGCCGCGAGCCGCATCCACATCTCGATGTCCCCGGCGTGCGGAAGCTCCGGATCGTAGCCTCCGACCTTGCGCTGGAGGCTGGTGCGCACGACCACCTCGGGCGAGGTGATGCACCCGGTGCCCTCCCGGAAGCGCCGCTCCAGCCACCACCGCCCGGGGTAGACCACCGAGCCGGTGGACCGGGTGCGGGCCGCGGGAAGCGGCCCGCCGTGCTGGAACCGCAGCGGCCTGCCGTAGGCGAAGCCGGCCTCCGGATGGGCGTCCAGCAGGGCCGCGGCGCGCACCAGCGCGCCGGGGACCAGCCGGTCGTCGGCCGAGAGCAGGGCCACGTAGTCCCCGTCGGCCCATTCCAGCAGGCCTTCGTTGTAGGTGGCTATGTGGCCCCGGTTCTGCTCGTGGACCCGGACCTCGATGCGCGGGTCGGAGGCCGCGAGAGCGCGCGCGACCTCCGCGGAGTCGTCGGGTGAGGCGTCGTCGATGATCAGTACCCGTACGTCGACGCCTTCCTGCTCGTCCAGGACGCTCTTGACGCAGTCGGCCAGGAAGTGGCCGTACTTGTAGCAGGGGATCACCACGCTGACGGTGCTCACTGCCCGGACACCTCCGTGGAACCGTCCGTCGCGAGAGCGGACGGCGCCGTGGTGGTGAAGACCGGGCCGACCCAGTAGTTCACCGATCCGAAGGTGTTGGTCGGGAAGACCGTGCCCGCGCCGTACTTGTAGAGGCCGTTCGCTCCCCCGCTGCCGTCCGCCGGGGCCACCAGCGGGTAGGAGCGGTGCGCCGCCGTGAAGTACCCGCCGTCCACGGAGTACTTGCCGTTCGGCGCGTGGTACGAGGCCACGTAGGTGGTGCCCGCCGTGATGGCCACGGGGGTGGTGAAGTGGAGCTGCTGCCAGCCCGACACGGTCTCGCTGCCGAAGGTGCCGGTGGCGAGGAGGGTGCCGTTCTCCGACCAGAGGCTGCCGGTGTGCGTTCCGGTGTTGCCCGCGCCCTTGTAGAAGGTGACGCCGGTGACGTAGCCGCCCACGGTGGACTGGAAACGGGTGCCCAGTTCGACGGAGTTGGTGTCGTCACCCACGTTGGCCGTGGTCGGCGTGGCGGTGGGGGCCCACAGGGTGCAGGGGCAGTTCACCGCCGGCGGACTCGCGCTGGTGGTGAAGGTCCACGTGACCGGCGCCGCCATGGTGTTGCCCCACAGGTCGGCCGCTTGTACGGACACCGTGTAGGTGGTGTTCAGCGCCAGTTCGGTGGACGGCGTGAACGTGGCGCTGTTGAAGGAGTCGAGGACCTTGCTGCCCGGGACGGTGTTGCCGCCCGGGTCCTTGACGGTGAACACGAGGGTGTCGACGTCGACGCCCTCGCTGAAGGACGCCTTCACCGTCGAGGTGATCGCGATGCCCGTGGCCGCGGACTGCGGCGTGGTCGAGGTGACCGTGGGCGGGGTCGTGCTCGCGGTCGCGGTGTCCAGGATCGCGTCGACCCAGTAGTTGCTGCCGGACGAGGCGCTGGACGGGAATCCGCCGTTGGCGCTGTAGCGGTAGACGCCGTTGCCGCCGTCGGTGCCGGTCTTCAGCGCGGTGAGCGGGGCCAGGCCGGCGTCGGCGCCGGCGAAGGTGTTGTCGAAGGCGTATCCGCCGTTGGGGGCGAAGTAGGAGGCGATGTAGGTGGTGTTGGCCTTGACGGGGACCGGCGAGGAGAAGTTCAGCTGCTGCCAGCCGGACGCCGTCTCGTTGGTGAAGGTGCCCGTGGCCAGGCGCTGTCCCGAGGTGCTCCACAGGCTGCCCGTGTGGGTGCCGGTGTTGGCCGGGGACTTGTAGAAGCGGATGCCCGTGATGGAACCGGGAACCGAGGAGCGGATCTTCACGCCGAGTTCGACGGCGCTGCCGTCACCGGCGTTGACGGTGCCCGGTACGGCGGCCGCCGGCCAGACGGTGCAGGGGCACTGCTGGGGTCCCACGGTCAGCGGCACGGTGGTGGTGGCGCCGATGTTGACGCTGTCGTCCACCGCGCGGACCTTGATCTGCGCGGCCCCGGGGGTGGTCGGGGTCCACTTGTAGCTCCAGGAGCCGATGCCCGTGGTGGCCTTCCAGGTGGTCCCGCCGTCGGTGGAGACCTCCACGCGGGCCACGACGCCGCCGCCGCTGTCGGCGGAGGTGCCCGTGATGGTCACCGGACGCAGTGCGGGCACCGTGGCGTTCGCCGCGGGGCTGGTGACGGTGATCGTCGGGCCGGTGGTGTCCGTGGAGGCCGTCGCGAGCACCAGGTTGCTCTGCAGGGACTTGGGCTGCACGCCCATGTCGGCGAAGACGTTCACGGTTGCCTGCTGCATCCGCTTGTCCTCGGTGACCACCGCGTCGTCGGGGTTGCCCGTCGGCATGTTGGTCAGGCCCCAGGACCACTGCACGGTGCCCGCGCCGAAGACCAGGGCGTGCGAGGTCTGGTCACGGAAGGCGACCAGGCTGTGCGTCGCGGTCCCGTTCCCGTACGTGTTCCCGTAGTCCAGGCGGTACTTGCCGTCGTTGATGTCCACCGTGGTGGACGACAGCGCGATCTGCCCGGCCGGGCGTGCCGCGTCCTCCACGTCGCTGTCCCACTCGTAGCCGAGCGTGCCGACGGGGAAGGTGGCGGTCTGCGAGGGGGTCAGGTTCGCGACGGTGGTGTTGCGCCACAGCCGCATCTTCGCGAACGCGCCGGGAACCGTGATCGCGTCGCTCCGGTAGCCGTTCACGGTGAACAGCGTGCCGGTGACCTGGTTCTGCGGCTGGTAGGGCCGGCCGTTCGTGGAGCTGGCCGGGTCCATGAAGGTACCCGTCCAGATCCCGCTCGGGTCGGGGATGCCGTTGGGCTGCGGGAAGGAGAGCTTGGTCTCCTTGTAGCAGACCAGCGTCCGGTTGGCCGTGTTGGTCCCGTCGATGCTGGGAGCCAGCCGGGTCTTCCAGAACACCTCGTTGCCGCTGAAGTACGTCTGGTTGACGCCGGCGTGACGGGCGTTCAGGGCGTTGGTGAACTGGTCCTGGGTCCAGTACTCGTCGTGCCCGGAGGACATGAACACCTTGTGGTTCTGCAGCTGCGTGGCACCGCGGGTCGACATGTCGATGCCGGACATGTAGCTGACGTCGTACCCGTTGCGCTCGAGCCAGGAGATCATCTGGTACTCGGACCCGTAGATCCCGTTCTCGCCGCCGATGTCCATCGGACGGTTGTAACTGACCTCGTACGCGCGGCCGTCGGGCGCGGGCCCGGCTCCGTCGTACAGGTCCTGGCCGCCGTAGTTGTTGTACGCCTGCCAGGTCTGGTCGCTGGTCTGCACGACCACGTCGGAGTGACTGGAGTCGTTGCGGACCACGAACGGGTAGGGCATCACGCCGTTGCCGTCCGCCTGGTCGAAGTTGGCGATGTAGAGGCCGGAGACGGCGTCGGACGGCACCGTCCACGTCGAAGTGACGGGCCAGTTGCCGCAGTCGACCAGTCCGGTGGAGGCCTTCTTGGTGCAGTTCGCCGG
Source organism: Streptomyces sp. NPDC054956 (assembly GCF_053609185.1). Classification (NCBI taxonomy): domain Bacteria; kingdom Bacillati; phylum Actinomycetota; class Actinomycetes; order Kitasatosporales; family Streptomycetaceae; genus Streptomyces; species Streptomyces sp. NPDC054956. Next base: position 3,760 of record NZ_JBSGXB010000402.1, read on the forward strand.
GTTGCCGCCCTGGGCGAAGTTCGCCGGGTAGGTCTGGGCCGCCTGCGCCGGGGTCGACATCAGGCGGGCTCCGTTGCCCCCGTAGTAGCCGAGCCGGTAGACCGACACCTTGAACTGGGTCGGCGACTGGACCTTGAACTGCACGGTCTCGCCGGCCTGGACGCTCGTCTGGGCGGTGAAGCCCTTGATGTCACCGTAGGCGCTGGGTGCGAACCAGTCGGACATGGGTGTGCCCGGCTTGGAGTTCTCGCACACGATCGCGTTCGTGCCGGGACCGCAGGGGTCCGCCGCGCCGGCCACCGAGAGCGGAGTTAAAACCGTGGTCATGAGAGCCGCGACCGCGGTGAAGAGGCCGTACCGGAGCAACCTTGTCCGTCTGTTCATCTGTACCTCTTTGTGTTCTACGTCAGCACAGTGCTGGTCAGCGCAGGGCGTCGATGAGCGCGCCCACGACCCTCTGCTGCTCCGCGGGAGTGATCTGCGGGAACAGCGGGAGGGAGAGCATCCGGTCGGCGGCCAGCTCGGCGTGCGGGAAGTCCCCGCGGCCGTGCCCGAGGTGGCCGAAGGCCGGAGTGAGGTGGACGGGAGCGGGATAGTGCACGCCGGCGCCGATCCCCTCCGCGTTCAGTTTTCCGACGACCGCGTCGCGGTCGGCGTCGCGGACCCGTACCACGTACAGGTGCCAGACATGGACGTTGCCCTCCGCGGTGACCGGAAGGATCAGGCGTCCGTCGGCGGCCAGGTCGCCCAGGAGTTCGTCGTACCGGGCCGCGGCGGCGCGGCGTGCGGCGTTGCCGTCGGCGAGGCGGGCCAGTTTGGCGCGCAGCACCACGGCCTGCAGCCCGTCGAGGCGGCTGTTGAACCCGGCCACGTCGTGGCGGTACTTGGCGATGCCGCCGTGGTTGGCGAGGGCCCGCACGAGGTCGGCGGTCTCCTCGTCGTCGGTCACCACCGCGCCGGCGTCCCCGTAGGCACCGAGGTTCTTGCCCGGGTAGAAGCTGGTGGCGGCTATGCCGCCGGTGCCGGGCGAACGGCCGTTGCGGGTCGCGCCCTGGCTCTGCGCCGCGTCCTCCACGAGCCGGACGTGCGCGGGCAGTTGGGCGGCCAGCTCCGCGGAGGCGGCGCACTGCCCGTACAGGTCCACGGGGACGACCGCGCGCGTGGCCTTGCCGACGGCGTCGAGCGCGGCCTGCGGGTCGATCAGCAGGGTGTCGGGGAGGCAGTCCACGAGGACCGGCCGGGCGCCGATGCGGGCCACGGCCCCGGCGGTGGCGACGAACGTGTTGGCCGGCAGCACGACCTCGTCGCCGATGCCCACCCCGCTCGCGCGCAGGGCGAGTTCCAGCGCGTCGGTGCCGTTGGCCACGCCGATGCAGTGGTTGACGCCGGCGAACTCGGCGTACTCGCGCTCGAAGGCCCGTACCTCCTCACCGCCGATGAAGGCGGTGCCCGCGAGCACGCGGTCGAAGCCGGCGCGTATCTCCTCCGCGACCTCGGCGTGCGCGGCCTTCAGGTCGACGAGCGGTATCTGGTTCATCCGGCTGTGCTCCCCATCCGTATCTCCGGCCCGAGGCCGGTCTCCGATCCATCGGCCCGCAGCTCCTCGAGCGCCGGGCCCCCCGCCTCGCGCAGCCGGCGGGCCGGGCTTCCGGCCCACACCTCGCCGGGCGGCACGTCGGCCAGGACCGTGCTGCCCATTCCGGTCAGCGACCAGGCGCCGACCGTCGTGTACTCCCGGACCAGCGCGCCGGCGCCCACGTAGGCGCCCCGGCCGAGCCGCACCCCGCCGCCGAGGCGGACCCCCGAGGCGAGGGTCGCGAAGTCCTCGACCGTGTCGTCGTGGGTGAGGACCACGTGCGGCATCACCGCCACGTGGGACCCCAGCCGTACGGCGGCGGTCAGCACGCAGTGCGCGAGCAGGACCGAGCCCGCGCCGACCACCGAGGACTCCGAGACCGCCGCCGTGGGGTGGACCACCGTCGCGTAGCGGCTCTCGGGCAGGGCGAGGCGGCGCACCAGGCGGGCCCGGACCGCGTAGTCGCGGGGGCTGCCGACGCAGACCACCACCCGGGCACTCGGCATGGAGTGCACCCGGTCGCAGCCGCCGAGCACGGGTGTGCCGTCGACGTCGCGGCCGTGCAGGGCCGGGT
>NZ_JBSGXB010000403.1:0-5878 GCF_053609185.1 Streptomyces sp. NPDC054956
GTCCCACAGCAGTTGCCGCAGGGCGTCCTTGGCGGCGATCCGGCCCAGCAGCCAGGGTGCCCGGGCCCGCGGCGCCAGCCGCTCGTACGCCGTGCGCTCGGCGGCGCCGAGGTAGCGGCGCATGACCAGCTCCTGCGAGGCGGGATCGCTCCAGCGGCGCCGCGCCAGGCACCATCCCTCGGGGCGGGGTTCGCCGATGCCGCACACCTCCGGGGTGAACTTCATCGGCCAGACCCGCTCGTCGGCGCCGAAGCGGCGGTAGGTCCAGCCGTCGATCCGGGCCCACACCTCGCCGTCGGCCCGGCGCAGTTCGATGTCACCGCGCACGGTGACATCGCGCACCTCGCGGATCCGGGCCGTGGCGGCTACCAGGTCGCCCGGGGCGGGCGGGGGCCCCGAGAACCGGATGCGCTCCACGGTGGCCGGGAACACCAGCCGGTCCACGGGGAGCCGCAGCTGCATCCAGTGCCCGAACAACTGCCCGGCGGCGTCGAGCAGGGCCCCCGGGTCGGGCAGCGCCCGCAGCACCCCGCGGATGCCGTCCGAGCCGACCTCCCGCACCTCGTGCACCCCGGCGAAGCGCGGGCCGTGGAACATCCACCGGTCCCGGTAGAGCGCCTCGGCGCTGACGGGGGCCGGCCGCGGGTCGTTCAGGGGCGTGGGATCGGGGCCGGGCAGCGCCCCGTACCGCTCGCCGAGGAGCACGACCACGTCGGCGTACTCCCCGAGGGTGACCCGGACGCGGCCGGGCCCCTCGGCGCGGACGGTGACCTCCACGTCGAGGGCCGGTTCGACGGCGAGCCAGCGCAGGGCCCGTACCTGGTCGTAGCCGATGACGGCCCTGCCGGGCGGGGCGTGCCGCAGCGCGGCCTCGGCCGCCAGTTCCAGCATGGTCGTCATGGGGACGACGGGGAACCGGTCGGAGTCCTCCGGCCACCCTTCGGGCTGCAGGTACACGCAGTGGTCCCGGACGTAGGGCAGCGCGGCCAGGGAGAGCCGCAGGGTCTGCTTCCCGATGTCCGCGGGGGTGGTGCGGGCGGCCGGAGCGGGGTCGGTGACGACCGCGTCGAGGGCGGAGAGCAGGACGGGCCGGTGGCTTGCGGCCGCCGGGGCTGCCTGCGTTGTCGGGGCGGCCGGGGCTGTGGCGGCCGGCCGGGCCGTGGAGGCCGTCAGGGGCTCCGGGGCCGGAGTGGCCGCCGGGGGCAGGAAGCCGCCCAGGGTGGTGCGCGCCGCCGCGCTCAGTCGAACCAGCGGCGAGCCCAGGTCCAGGGAGACGGTGCGCCCGCGTGCGGGCGGCGTGGACGGGACGGCCGGTGCTCCTGACGCCCGGCCGGTGTCGCCCGGCCCCGCCGGTAGCAGGCGCTCCCAGCGCGGGGCGTGTCCCTCGGTCCACAGGGCCGCGCAGGTGCGCCGCAGGGCGGCGAGGCCCGGGAGGCGGGGCGAGGAGGCCGACACCGAGAGGTGGGGGCGTTCGCGCAGGGTGTCCTCGACGAACCCCGGCAGGCTGCCCGGGCCCAGCGTGACGAAGCTGCGGACGCCGGCGTCCTCGTACAGCCGGAGCGTCAGCTCGCGGAACCGGACCGGCTCCAGGAGGTGGCGCACCACGAGGCCGCGCACCTCCTCCGCGTCCGCCGGGAACGGCTCGCATGTGGTCGCCGACCAGACGGGCAGGGCGGCCGGCCGCAGCGGCAGCCGGCCGAAGGCGGCGCGGACCTGCCCGAGGTAGGGCTCCCACATCGGGGTGTGGAACCCGGAACGGAACGGGAGTTCCTGGCCGAGGACTCCCTCGGTCCGCAACCGTGCGAGAACGGCCGCCACTTGAGTGGGTTCTCCGCATATCACCGACTGGTGGGGGCAGTTGTCGTGGCTGACCACCACGTCGTCCAGACCGTGGAGCGCCGCCTCCGCCCGCCGGGTTCCGCAGCCCAGAGCCGCGTAGGTGAGGTCGGGGACCTTCAGCGAGCCCGGGTTCAGCGATGCCAGGAAGGTGTCGGCCGCGTCCCGCGGGTACATTCCGCCCGCGACCATCGCCGCCCACTCCCCCAGGCTGTGGCCCGCCAGGACATCGGCCTCGATGCCGAGTTCGGGCAGCGCCCGTGCCAGGAAGCGGCCGGTCGCGATCGCGTCCAGGGCGCGTTCCATCAGCTCGTCGCCCCGGCTCAGCCGGGGCCGCTCCAGCCCGAGCCGCTCCGCCACGTCGTCCAGCGCCGGGGTGAACTCCGGCTCCAGGCCCGGGAACAGGAAGGCCACCCGGCCTCCCAGCGGCTCGGGCGCGAACCACACGTCCCCGCGTCCCCGCCAGGCCCGGCCGCGCGCCACCACCTTCGCGGCCAGCGCGAGCCGCTGGGGCGTCGGCCCCACGACGGCGAGCCGGCACGGCCCGTCGCCCCCGGACACCGGGGAGCCGTGCGCCAGCCGGAGCGACAGCTCCGCCGCGTCGGCCGCCGCCATCAGGAGTACGTCCTCCCGCTCGGCCACGTCCACCGGCGCGGCTGCGCCGCCCAGGGGCAGGAACCGCCGTACGGGCGCGGCCCGGTGCACGGCTCCGGGCGCCTCCTCCAGCACCGCGTGCGCGTTGATGCCGCCGAACCCGAAGGCGTTGACCCCGGCCCGGCGCGGGGCGGGCCCGCGTTCCCACGGCCCGGCCGCCGTGACGGGCCGCATCCGGGTGCGGGCCAGGTCCGGGTGCGGCTCCTCCAGGTGCAGCGTCGGCGGCAGCACCCCCTCGTACACCGCGAGCGCCGCCTTGATCAGCCCGGCCATGCCGGAGGCCTGCATGGTGTGGCCGAGCATCGACTTCACCGAGCCGAAGCCGATCCCTTCGCCGTCTGCCAGAGGGCCGCCGAACACCTGGGCCAGCGTGTCCAGTTCGGCCGCGTCGCCGACCGGGGTCCCGGTCCCGTGGGCCTCCAGCAGTCCCAGCGCACCCGGTGCCCGCGGGTCCAGGCCCGCTTCGCACCACGCCCGCTCCAGCGCCCGTACCTGGCCCGCGACCAGCGGGCTCATCAGGCTCGCCGCCCTGCCGTCGCCGGCCACGCCCGTGCCGCGGATCACCGCGTAGATCCGGTCGCCGTCCCGCTCCGCGTCCGCGAGCCGCTTCAGCAGCACCACACCGGTGCCCTCGGACAGCAGGGTCCCGTCGGCCCGCCGGTCGAAGGGCCGGATGAGCTCGCTGGGGCTCAGGGCCCGCAACTGCGTGAACACGCTCCACAGGGTGGCGATGTGGCAGTGGTGCACGGCCCCGGCGACCACCGCGTCGCAGCGCCCGCCGGCCAGCATTCCCACCGCCTGGTCCACGGCGAGCAGCGAGGAGGCGCAGGCCGCGTCCAGGGTGTAGGCGGGGCCGCGGAAGTCCAGCCGGTTCGCTGTGCGGGCGGCCGTGAAGCTCGGTACGAGCCCGATCGAGGCGTCGGGCCGCTCCGGCCCGAGGGCGTCCTGGAACGCGGAGCGCACCTCCGCGATCCGCCGCTCGCCCAGTTCGGGCGCGAGTTCCCGCAGGGTCTGCGCCAACTGGTGTGCCGTACGGACGCGTTGGTCGAGGCGTGCGGTGGCCACGCCCATGAACCCGCCGCGTCCGAGCACCACGCCGATCCGGGAGCGGTCGGCCGGCAGCCGGTCCTCGCCGCCCGCGTCGGCCACGGATTCGGCCGTCGCGTGCAGGGCCAGCATCTGGTCCGGTTCGGCACCTTCCACGGCGGTCGGCATGATCCCGAACCGGGTCGGGTCGAAGGCGGCGAGCCCGTCCACGAAGCCGCCGCGCCGGCAGTAGAAGCGGTCTCCCGCCACCGGTCCGGTGGCGCCGGCCGGGTCGTAGTACACCTCGGGGTCCCAGCGCCCGGGCGGTACGTCGCCGATGCAGTCGGTGCCGGCGAGGAGGTTGCGGCGGTACGCGGCCAGGTCCGCGGCGCCGGGGAACACCGCGCCCATCCCGACGATCGCCGCGTCGGTCGGGCGCGGGCCGCGCTGCCGCCGACGGTCAGCCACGCTCCCCACTCCCCTCGGCCATCAGGACCACCTGTACGTCGCTCCCGTGCGCGAGTTCGGCGAGGAAGGCGGCGGTACCCGCCTCCGGCTCGATGAGCGGAATGCCGCGCCGGGCGTACGCGCGGGCCAGTTCGGGGCTGACCATCCCGCCCGCCTCCGCGGCCCACGGACCCCAGTCGAGGGACAGCACCCGGCCCGGGAAGGCCGCGCCGTCACCGCCGGGCGCCCAGGTGTGGGCGAGGCAGTCGAGGGCGTCGTTGGCGGCGGCGTAGTCGGTCTGGCCGCGGTTTCCGTACACGCCCGCCACGCTGCCGAACAGGGCGAGGAACCGGGGCGCGGGGGCCGAGCCGTGCTCGGCCGCGGCGGCGGCGAGGTGCCGGGCGCCGGTCACCTTGGTGGTGAACACCTCGGTGAAAGCGGCCGGTTGCTTCTCGCGGAGCAGCCCGTCGCTCAGGGTCCCGGCCCCGTGGACGATGCCGTCCAGTCGGCCGTGGCGCTCCCGTACTCCGGTCACGACGGCCCGTACGGCCTGTTCGTCCGTGACGTCCGCGCAGTGGTAGCGGACAGACGCGGCGGCGGCCTCGAGGGCCGACAGGGTGGCCCGCACCTCGCGCTCGGCGAGGATCCGCGAGGCCGCGGCCTCGATCTCCGCGGGGGTGCGCAGACCGGTGGCGATCAGGGCCGCGCGCAGGGCGACCCGGTCGGTGGCGTGCCCGAACTCGTCTTCCGCGGCGGAGGGTTGGGGCGTACGTCCCATCAGCTCGACGTGGCAGCCGGTGGCCCGGGCCAGTGCGAGGGCGGTCCGGGCGGTGATGCCCCGGGCCCCGCCGGTGAGCAGGACCACGGAGTCCGCGTCCAGCGGCGGCGTTCCGCCGGCGGGGGCGAGCGGTGCCGGCACCGGCGTGCGGGTGACCCGTACGCCCTCGACGGTGTAGGCGACGGAGGCGGGACGGGCGGCCTCCTCGAAGGAGCCGGAGGCCCCGTCCGGGGCGGGCGCCTCGCAGCTCAGCTCGGCGAGGAGCTGCGCGGCGATCCGCTCGGGGTCCTCCTTGGGGTGGACCTCCACCGCGCGGATCAGCGTGCCGGGGAACTCCAGGGCGGCGCTGCGGGCGAAGCCGTGCAGTCCGGCTCCGGGGGTGCCGCCGTGCGCGGTGACCAGGAGGAGCCGGGGCACACCGCCGGTGAGCGCCCTCTGCAATCCGGGAAAGACCTCGGGCATGACCGGGGCCGCTCCCGGCCGCAGGGCGGACAGATCGAGCACCGCGTCCCACCCGGCCTCGGCCTCGGCGAGCTCCCGCACCTCCGCGCCGTGGGCCCGCAGGGCCCCGGCGAGCGCGGGCGCGACGCCCTCGCCGTCCCCGACGACACCGATCCGCAGTCCTCGAAGTGCCTCCGGGTTCGCTTCCACCGCCGGCAGGGGCCGCAGGTCCACCCGGAGCCGGCTGACGGTGGCCGCGGACTCCGTGCCCGGAGCGTCGGCGGGTGATGCGGTGTCGCCCGTGGGGGCCGCGTGGGCCGATTGGGCCGTGTGGGCCGTGTGGGCGACGACCCAGTCGACGATCCCGCGCAGGGTCTTGATCCGGGACAGCTCCTCGACGGCGGACTCGGCGGAGCCGCCCGCGTCCCGGGGAAGACCGATCCGGTCGGCCAGCGCGCCGATGATCTCGACCCGCTTGATGGAGTCGATGGACAGGTCCGCTTCCAGGTCCAGCTCGGGGTCGAGCATGTCGTGGGGGTATCCGGTCCGCGCGTGGACGATGTCCACGACCACGTCCATCACCTCCTCCGGCGACCGCGGCGAGCCCCCGGGCGTTGCCGTCCCGTCGCCGCCGGGTTCACCGCCGGGCCGCACCCCGCCGGGGAGCCCGGCACCCGGGGCCGCGCTGCCAGGGAC
>NZ_JBSGXB010000404.1:0-5832 GCF_053609185.1 Streptomyces sp. NPDC054956
GCCGAGGAGCTCGCCGCCTCCGGGGTCCCGGCCGGCACCGTCCTCACCGCCCTCCTGGTGCCCGAGGCGGGAGCGGGCGCCGCCTTCGAGAAGACCGCCGACCGGGCGACCCGCTACCCGGTGTGCGCGGCCGCCGTACGGATCACCCCCGACGGGCCGCGCATCGCGGTCACCGGGGCCACCGCCCGCGCGCTGCGGCTGCGCGGGGTCGAGGACCGCCTGGGCGGGGGCCCGTACACGACCGAGAGCGTGCTCGCGGCCTTCCGCGCCGAGCCCCGGGAGCTGTTCGTCCCCGGGCGCGGCACCTCGGCCGAGTACCTGGGCCACCTCGCGGGGGTCCTCACCGCCCGAGCGCTGGCGAGGGCAGCCCAGGCCCTGGCCTGACCGCCCACCAACGGGGAGTTGACGCAGTGGAACCGTTTCCGACGACCGCGACCACCACGGGGGTCACCTTGCGCCCAGCCGCCGGCGCGGCCGGAGCACCGAGAGGCTCGGGTTTCCGAGTGGTGGGCGCGGTCCTCGTCCTGCTGATGCTCTCCTCCTCCGTCCCCTCCGCCCTCTACGTGCTCTACCAGCAGGAATGGGGTCTGTCCTCGGGCATGATCACGGTGGTCTTCGCCCTGTACGCCGTCACCGTGCTCGCCGGACTCCTGCTGTTCGGGTCGCTGTCCGACACCCTCGGCCGTCGGCCCGTGCTCGGCGCCGGACTGGTCCTCGCGATGATCTCCATGGGCCTGTTCGCCGGGGCCCGGGGGCTCGGGCTGCTGCTCGCCGCCCGCGCCGTCCAGGGGCTCGCCGTGGGCCTGGCCACCGGGGCCATGGGCGCCGCCCTGCTGGAACTCGCCCCGCGCTCCCGGCCCGCGCTCGGCGCCCAGGTCAACAGCGCGGGCCCGACCGTCGGCATCGGCCTCGGCGGGATCGGGGCCGGGCTGCTGGTCCAGTACGCGCCCGCGCCGACCGTACTGACCTACCTGCTGCTCGTCGGGGCCTTCGGGCTCACCCTGGTCGGCGTCGTGCGGATGCGGGAGAGCGCGCCGGCCCGGCCGCCCGCCACCGGCCGCCGCTTCAGGATCGCCCCGCACCGCATCCACGTCCCCGCCGCCGCCCGCGGGCGGTTCGCCGTACTGATCCTGACCATCGTCGCCGTCTGGTCGGTCGGCGGCTTCTACCTCTCGCTCGGGCCGCACCTGGCCCTCTCCCTGCTCCGCAGCACCAACTACCTGGCCGGCGGTGCCACCGTGGCCCTGCTCGCGGGCGCCGCCACCGCCGCCCAGCTGCTGCTGGGCCGCACCGCGGCACTGCGCACGGCCGTCCTCGGACTGCTGGGGCTGCTGGCCGGGCTCGCCCTTGTGCTGCTCGGGCTCGGCCTCGGCTCGGCCCCCGTGTTCCTCGCGGCCACCGCCGTCCTCGGAGCCGGCTGGGGCGCCGCCTTCCTCGGCTCCTTCCGCGCCCTCAGCGAGCTGGCCGAACCCGAGCACCGGGGCGAACTGACCGCCGCCGTCTACGTGTTCGCCTACCTCGCGATGAGCGTGCCGGCGGTCCTCGCCGGACTGCTCACCAACATCCACGGCCTGCACCGGACTTCGGTCGGCTTCATGGCCGCCGTCGCCGCGGTGTGCGCCCTGGCCCTGCTGGCCACCCTGCGGCTGGCCGCCCGCACGCGGACCCAGGGGGGTACGTCATGAGCCCGACCCGCGCCGCCACCGGTCTGCGCGAGGCCCTGAGCGGGCTGGAGATCTTCGCCGGGCTCACCGCGGAGCAACTGGACTGGCTGGTCTCGGTCTCCGAACCGCGGGTCCTCGCCGACGGGGAGGTCCTCTTCCGGGACGGCGAGGAGGCGACCGGCTTCCACGTCCTGCTCTCGGGCGGGCTCGTGGTGACCAAGGTCGTCGACGGGCGCGAGGAGGTGCTGACCCGGCACTCCACCGAGGAGGAGGGGGCCGCCGCCGAGGGCCACGACGGTAAACCCGCGGCCGCGCACCGGTTCACCGGCGAGCTGCCGCTGCTCACCGACGGGGCCTACGTGGCCACCGCCGCCGCCAGCGGTCCCGCCACCACCGTGGTGGCGTACCCGAAGGCGGTCTTCTTCGAGATGCTGACCCGCTGCCACGGGGTGGCCGCCGTACTGATCCCCGTACTGGCCTGGCGCATCAAGTCCTCCGAGGTCCAGGCCCGCAAACGGGCCACCGTCGAGGCGCTGGGGACCCTCGCGGCGGGCCTCGCGCACGAGCTGAACAACCCGGCCGCCGCCGTGGCGCGGGCCGCGCAGGAACTGGCGCCCGCCCTGGAGGAGCTGACCCGCACCGCCCAGGCCTGGGGCGCGACCGCCTCGGGCGCGGAGCGCTCCGTGTTCGACCGGCTGGCCGAGGAACTGGACAAGCTGGCCCCGCCCGTGGTCACCGATCCGCTGGCGCAGGCCGACGCGGAGGAGGAGGTCGCGGACTGGGCCGAGGAGACGGGTGCGCGGCGGCCCGGGCTGCTCGGCTCGGGGATCGGCGACCTCGGGCTGGAGCTGGGCTGGCTGCTGGACCGGCTGGAGGGGGTCGGCGAGCCGGCCCTGCCCGCCGCGCTGGACCACCTGGCCGCGCTCCTGGAGATCCGCTCGCTCGCCGCCGAGCTGCGGGCGGCCGGTCCCCGGATCTCCCAACTGGTCGCGGCGACCCGGGATTACGCCAATCTCGACCGGGCCCCCGAACAGCGCTTCTCGGTACCCGACGGACTGGAGAACACGCTGGTCGTCCTGCGTGCCAAGCTCGCCGGGATCGCGATCGTGCGCGCGTACGAGCCGGACCTGCCCGAACTGACGGGCTATCCGAGCGAGTTGAATCAGGTGTGGACCAACCTGGTCGACAACGCCGCCGCGGCCATGGAGGGCGACGGCACGCTCACCCTGCACGTCCGGGTCGAGGGCGTCTGCATGGTCGTGGAGATCACCGACACCGGCTCGGGCATCCCCGAGGAATCCCTGCCCCGGATCTTCGAGCCCTTCTACACCACCAAGGACGTGGGCAAGGGAACGGGGCTGGGGCTGCACCTCAGCTACCGCATCGTGACCCAGCGCCACCACGGCTCGATCACGGCCCGCTCGCGTCCGGGGGAGACCCGGATGACCGTCCGGCTGCCGCTCGCCGGGACCGGTCCGTCGGCCGGCGCCGGCGGCCACCCCGGTTCCCAAACCGGTTCCCAAACCGGTTCCCACGCCGGTTCCCGCGCCGGTTCCCGCGCCGGTTCCCATCCCGGTCCGGGCCCCGGTTCCCGCCCCGCTCCCCGCCCCAGTTGAGAGAAGGAGTCGACATGACCAAGTACGACATCTCCACGCTGCACCCGGTGTTCGTCCGGCAGATGGAGGCGCTGGCCGCCCTGGACATCGAGGCGGTCATGAAGAACTACACCGACGACGCGGTGCTGTTGCGCTTCGAGGGGGTCTCCGTCGGCATCGACGCGGTGCGCGAGACCTTCACCGGCTACCTGACGGTCAAGCCCACCCTCGTCGAGCTGCAGGAATACGTGGAAACGGACGACACGATCTTCTATCGGGCGATCATGAATCTCAACGGCGAACCGGAGCACGCGTTCGGGACACTGGTCGTCCGCGATGGCCGGATCTGGCGCCAGACCGCCGGATTCGGCGGCTGACTCCCGATATCTGGGTAACGTGTGCGGGGAGGGCGGGGGATGTGCGCCCTCCCCGCATGTGTGACGGGTCTTAGATATATGCAAGAAGTGTGAAGGGGAGGTCATGGAAACCGAAACCGGTCGGGTCGAGGCATTCAGTGACGGCGTATTCGCGGTCATCATCACCATCCTCGTTCTGGAATTGAAGGTTCCGGAAGAAACGGGATCCGACTTCTGGCACGGAGTGCGGGAACAGTGGCCGCATTACTCCGCCTATGTGGTGAGTTTCCTCATCATCGGCGTGATGTGGGTGAACCACCACACCATCTTCAGTCACATCAAGCGCGTCGACCGTCCGTTGTTGTTCCTGAACCTCCTGGTGCTGATGGTGGTGTCGGTCGTCCCGTACACGACCAATGTGCTCGCCGAGCACCTCATGGAGGAAGGCGGTTCGGCCAATGCCGCGGCCGTCCTCTACAGTCTTGTCACCGTGGCCTACGCCTTGGCGTTCCTGGCCTTCTGGTGGTACGTCACCCGCGTCGGGCACCTCTTCCACGAACAGGTGGACAAGGACGGGGCCCGCGCCACGAGGGTGCGCTTCGGTCTGGGCGCCGTGGCCTACCCCTGCACCGTCGCCCTGGCGTTTTTCTCCGCACCGCTCACGCTTGTCGCACACTTCCTGATCGCGCTCTATTATGCGGCGAACCAGATCCCCATCCCCCTCGTGGTAGAAGAAGAGCGGCTCGAAACTGCCAGCGACCTCAGGAAGTAGCCGCCGGGGCCTACGGCCGTTCTCCACGGTCAAGTAGGGTATTGGATCTAGCTGGTCGCGGGGGAGGCCCAGATGGCTCGCGTAGTCCTGCCGGAGGAATCCACCAAGGAAATCTCCGAATTGATCGACGTATTGATCTCGCTCTTCTTCGAGTCCTTACCCCGGCGGGACCAGCGAAACTGGGCCCGCGTATATCTGAACGGCCTCGTGCGGACCAACGGAAAGAAAACAATACGTAACATCGCCGGAACGGGGGCCAGTTCCGTCGAGCAGAGCCTGCAGCAGTTCATCAGCAAGTCCCCCTGGGACTGGACACCCGTCCGCCGCTCCCTCGCCCAGCACCTCGAACGCACCGCCCAGCGGCCGCTGGCCTGGGTGGTCCAGCCCATGGTCATCGAGAAGGCCGGCGACCGCTCGGTGGGAGTCGGCCGCCAGTTCGTCCCCCAGCTCGGCCGCACCGCCAACTGCCAGCAGGCCAGCGGCATCTGGCTCGCATCCAGCGACGCAGGCTTCCCCGTCGAATGGACCCTCACCCTCCCCGGGCCCTGGACGGCCGAACTCCTGCGCCGCCGACGGGCCGGCATTCCCGACACCGCACGCTCGCTCACCCCCGCCCAGGACGCCGTACACGCCGTCCAGCGGATGGCCGCCACCTGGCAACTCCAGCGCAGGCCCGTGGTGATGGAGGTGGCCAACACCGAACTCCCGCAGTGCATAGAGTCCTTCGCGCTCCAGGACATCCCCTTCGTATTCAAAGTGGACGGCACCCTGCCCGTCTCCTTCGGCGGGGCAGGCCGCCACAAGCCCGGCCCGCACACCGCGCCCGCCCGGGAACTCATCGACTCCCTGCGCTCCCAGCGCCGCGTCGTCGAATGGACCCGGCACGGCCGCGCCGAAGGAGCGGTGACCCTGCTCACCTCGGCCGCCGTCTTCGCCACCCCCGGGGAGGAGCGGCTCGTACCCGCGCCGCCCACCCCGCTGCTGCTGGTCGGAGCGTGGACCGAAGCGGCCCTGCTGCCCTCGGAGTTCTGGATCACCAACATCGGCGACCGGCCGCTCGCCCAGCTGTTCCTGCTCGCCAAGCTCACCGACCGGGTCGCGCTCGACTTCACCGAGGTCTGCGAACCCGCCGGCATCCGGGACTTCGAGGGCCGCTCCTTCCGGGGCTGGCACCACCACGCCACCCTCGCCAGCGTCGCCCACGCCGCGATGCTGCTCGGAGCCCGCGGCCGGGAACCCCGGCCGTACCCCGGCCCGGCCCGCGGCGCCCACCCGGCCGTCGCCCGCGCCGCCGTACCCCCCGCGGCGCCGGCCAGGCCGCGGGTCCCGGGACAGGGTCCGCGCCGCGAGTACATCCGCTGATGCTCGACATCGCGGCGGAACTACGCGCGTGGTGCGCCGCCGGACAGGACTTCGCCCTGGCCACGGTGGTCGCCGTCAGCGGC
>NZ_JBSGXB010000405.1:0-5818 GCF_053609185.1 Streptomyces sp. NPDC054956
GGGGGGGGCGGGGGGGGGGGTGGGCGGCGGGGGGGGGGGCGGGGGCGGGCGCGGAGCCGCGGGGGTCAGCCCCGCGCCGCCGCCGGCGGGTTGTAGGGCGAGGGACCGCCGAACGCCCAGCGCAGCCGGGTCGCCCCGTCGATCTGCACCACGCGCTCGATGTCGAACTCGCACATCCGCAGGGCGCCGGGCACGGCGGCCCGGTCCCCCTCGGCCCAGTTGATCCGGGCCTTCCCCGTCAGCTGGAGGGTGTTGCCGGATTCCCAGTCGAGGAACAGCAGCCCGCAGTTCTCGTTGAGCTGCAGGTTCCCCAGGGTCATGTAGAAGGAGTTCCCGAAGTAGTCCGGCCAGACGAGCTTGCGCGGTCCCGCCACCGACACGAAACCGGGGTCGCCGCCGCGGTGCGAGGAGTCCGCGCCGTAGCCGTCCGCCTGGCTGGCGATGAAGAAGGTGTCCGCGCCGCGGATCCACTTCTCCTGCTCCGGGGTGAGCCCCTCGCCGCTGCGGATCTCCCGGGACCCTGCGGGCCCGTCCGCGACCGGCACCCGTACCTGCAGGTACTTGGGACAGTTGCCCAGTACCTGCTCGGTGCGGATGTGCAGCAGATCCCCGTCGCGCTTCGCCACGCCGTTGATCCTGATCCGGCTCGTCGTGTGCGGTTCGAGGGCGAGCAGACCGATGTCGGCCGTCTCCTCGAAGGCCCCGGCGAGCGGGTCGCCGGGCACGGGCAGGGACTTCAGCGTGATGGTGTGCCGGCCCGTGGGCAGGGCGAACCCGGCCTCGCCCGTGACCAGTGAGGACCACATGGCCCCCGTCGCGTCGGCGCCGCCGAGGAAGAGCATGCGCTGGCGCATCAGGTACTGGTCGAATCCGGGCTGGATCACGTCGTCGAACATGGGCGAGCCCCAGCCGGGACCGCCTTCGCCGGCCTGCTTCTGAACGGCCTGCTCACCCTCGTGATAGGGGGTCTTGATCACCACGGAAACCTCCGGTCGGGCACGGGTACCGCCGCTTCGAGCGCGGGTACCGCTTCAGGAACGGGCGCCGATCAGCAGGGCGGTGTCGACGACGCGGTTGGAGAAGCCCCACTCGTTGTCGTACCAGCCGACGATCTTGACCTGGCGGCCGTCGCCGATGACCTTGGTCAGGCCCGAGTCGAAGATGCAGGACGCCGGGTCGGTGACGATGTCGCTGGAGACGATCGGCTCGTCGGTGTAGGTGAGGATGCCCGAGAGGGCGCCCTCGGCGGCCTTCGCGAAGATCTCGTTGACCTCTTCGACGGTCGTCTCGCGCGAGACGCGGACGGTGAGGTCGGTGGCGGAGCCCGTCGGGATCGGCACGCGCAGCGCGTACCCGTCGAGCTTGCCCTGGAGCTGCGGGAGGACCAGGCCGATCGCCTTGGCGGCGCCGGTGGTGGTCGGCACGGTGTTCGTCGCCGCCGAGCGGGCGCGGCGCAGGTCGCCGTGCGGGCCGTCCTGGAGGTTCTGGTCGGCGGTGTAGGCGTGGACCGTGGTCATCAGGCCGTGCTCGATGCCGAGCGCGTCGTCGAGGACCTTGGCCAGCGGGGCCAGGCAGTTGGTCGTGCACGAGGCGTTGGAGACGATGTCGTGCACGGCAGGGTCGTAGAGGTTGTCGTTGATGCCGAAGGCGATCGTCAGGTCCTCGTTCTTCGAGGGCGCGCTGATGATGACCTTGCGGGCGCCGGCCTCCAGGTGGGCGCGGGCCTTGTGCGCGTCGGTGAAGACGCCGGTGGACTCGATGACGACGTCCACCTCCAGCTCGCCCCACGGCAGCTTGGCCGGGTCGCGCTCGGCGGTCACGCGTATGGTGCGGCCGTCGATGACGAGGTTGCCCTCCACGGCGCGGACGTCGTGGCCGAGACGCCCGAGGGTGCTGTCGTACTTGAGCAGATGGGCCAGCGTCGCGGCGTCGGTGAGGTCGTTGACGGCGACCACCTCCAGGCCGGTGCCCCGCTGAAGGGCGGCGCGGAAGAAGCTCCGGCCGATGCGGCCGAATCCGTTGATGCCGACCTTGATCGTCACGTGATACCCCTCTTCGGAATTACATCCATGGCCGCACGTAAAGCCGCGTTGTCCGGCCAGTCCTAGTCGCCGACTGTACTGCGCAGCCTGTTGGCGTGGTTGCTCAAATGCGCCTGTACATCGCCTGTTTGCGCACGAAACCCAAGGTGGGGCCGGGGGCATTGGAAGTTCTGATGGCGTTCGTGTACCTGCATGCCGGTATGTTTTTATGGGCCTGCCTTTCACGATGGCATGACGCTTCCCGGAGCGAGGAGAACGATGGACAAGCTGCCCCTCCGCGGGCCGAGCGCATTCGTGCCGGACCGCAGTCCACCGCTTGCCGCGTCCACCCCCGGCGCGGCGCGGGTCGTCCGCGGACCCGACGAGTCCGTCCACGGCACCGTCGTACGCCGCGACTTCGGCGACGTCACCATCACCCTCGTGACCGGGGAACCCCAGGAGTTGTTACGCCCCGGCCGGCACATCCGTCCCGGCTCCGCCGAGAACCTGCGGGTGTTCAGGGCGCTGGCCGGCGAGATCCACGTCCACCAGGACGGCCGCCGGGGCCAGGCGAGCGGCCCGCAGATCATCTGCTGCGACAGCAGCCGCCCCTACCGCCTGGTGCTGCCGCGCCCCTTCCACCTGGTGGAGGTGCTGCTGCCGCACCGTCACCTCGGGATGTCGGCCGACGACACGGCGAAACTCACCGCCACCGGCTGGTGCGGCCGCATGGGCGCGGGCGCCCTGCTCTCCCAGCTCCTCGCCGGGCTCCACGACCACGGCACCGAGATCCACTCCGCCGTCGACCGGGTCGGAGCCACCGTGGCCGGCCTGACCGCCGCCGTCCTCGCGGACCGGCTGCGCCACGTCGCCGCCGAGGACGAGGTCGCCCGCCACGACCTCATGCTGAACATCCAGTCCTACATCCGCGAGCGGCTCTCCGACCCCGGCCTCACCCCGCAGGCGGTCGCCGAGCACCACAACATCTCGCTGCGCTACCTCCAGCGGATCTTCCAGGACCACGGGACCAGTCCCGCCCGCTGGATCCGCGACGAGCGCCTCGCCCGCTGCCGGTACGAGCTGCGCGACCCACGGCTCGACCACCTGCCCGTCGGCGTGATCGGCGAACGGTCCGGCCTCTACCAGGCCTCCCACTTCAGCCGGCTCTTCCGCGACCGCTACGGGCTCACCCCCCGCGGCTACCGCACCACGCGCGAGCCCGTCACCACCTGACGGGCACCGGCGGCCCCCGACGACCGACGACCGACGAGCACTGACATCCGAGGAGGATGACGGATTTGACCGGCACGAGCTTCGAATTCCCCGGTGAGTACTACGAGATCATGCGGAAGGACTTCCGCAACCTCGCCGCCGAGACGGAGTTCCTCGCGTCCCTGCTCCCCGAGGCGGGCACCGTACTCGACCTGGGCTGCGGCACGGGCTCCAACCTGCGCGCCCTGCGCGAGCGCGGCCACCGCGGCACCGGCGTCGACCAGAGCGCCGCGTTCCTCGAGTACGCCCGCGCCGCCGGCGACGAGGGCATCTCCTACGTGGAGGCACGCGCCGAGACGTACCGCACCGAAGAGCGCTACGACCTCGTCTACAGCCTCTTCATGACGCTCAACTACCTGGACCGCGCCGAGCTCCCGGCCGTCCTGCGCTCCGTCCGCGGACTGCTCAACCCCGGTGGAGCGGTCGTCCTGGAGTTCGGCCACATGCTGAACTTCGTCGACTCCTTCCAGCCCCACACCGTCGCCCACCACCGCGGCCCCGACGGGGTCCTCATCACCCGCCTCGCCCGCCAGGCCATCAACGCGCACGCCGCGAACTGGCGCAACGAGGAGACCTTGCTGGTCCGTACGGCGGACGGCACGGTCGCCATGTACGACAACTTCTTCGACCAGGCCGTTCTGACCGGGCCCGAGGTGCGCGAACTGCTGGCCGCGGCCGGGCTGACGATCACCGCCGAGTACGGCGGGTTCCGCAAGGAGCCCGCGCCCTTCCACGGCCGGGGCCCGCTCGTCATCGTGGCCACCGCGACCGACACCGCGACCGACCCCGCGACCGCGGCCACCACCGTCACCGACACCGCTCAGCAAGAGGAGAACCAGGCATGACCGGCACCGGCATATCGCTGCTCGACGGCGGGCCCGCCCCCGAAACCGGCGTCGCGCACCTCGGCGAGGCCCTCGTCCGCGCGGCCGGAGCCGAGGACGGCCGCGGCGTGACCTACATCCGCCCGGACGGCACCGAGGTCCACCAGAGCTACGCCGAACTGCTCGCCGACGCCTCGCGGATCCTGGCCGGCCTGCGCGCCTCCGGCGCCGCCGTCGGCGAGAAGATCATCCTCCAGTCGGCCGACGACACCGACCTCCTCGGCGCCTTCTGGGCCTGCGTGCTCGGCGGCTACCTGCCGCTGCCCGTCAGCGCCGACGCGGTCAACGGCCCCGGCCTGCTGGAGCGCGTCTGGAGCGGCTACGGCCGCCCCCGCGTCCTGACCGGCACCGGCCAGGAGATCGCGCCCGCCGTGGCCTCCGACCTCGGCTGGAACTCCGCGTACCTGGGCGACGTAGCGACCCTGCGCACCGCGCACGAGCCCGACCTCGACTGGCACGAGCCGGCCGCCGTGGACCCGGTCGTCCTGCTGCTCACCTCCGGCAGCACCGGCGTGCCCAAGGCCGTCACCCTCACCCACCGCAACGTCCTCACGCGCAGCGCGGCCACCGCCCGCGTGAACAAGCTCGACGCGGACACCCGCTCCTTCAACTGGATGCCGCTCGACCACATCGGCGGGCTCATCATGTTCCACGCCCGCGACGTCTTCCTCGGCGCCGCCCAGGTCCACGCCAAGATCCAGTGGGTGCTCGAAGACCCGCTGCGCTGGCTCGACACCGTCTCCGCCCACCGGGCCGACACCACCTGGGCGCCCAACTTCGCCTTCGTGCTCGTCAACGACCAGGCCGACCGCTTCGAGGGCCGCGGCTGGGACCTCGGCTCGCTGCGCTACATCATGAACGGCGGCGAGGCCGTCCGCTCCGGCGTCGTACGCCGCTTCCTGGACCTGCTGGCCCCCTACGGGCTGCCCGCCACGGCCATGTTCCCCGGCTGGGGCATGTCCGAGACCACCGCCGGCGTGGCCGACTGCCAGTTCACGGAGGCCGCCGCGGGCGACGACCGCTACGTGCCCGTCGGCCGCCCGCAGCCCGGTACCCGCATCCGGGTCGTCGACGAGCACGGCGAGCTCGTGCCCTGGGGCGTCACCGGCCGCCTCCAGGTCACCGGCTCCACGATCACCTCCGGGTACTACGACAACCCCGTGCAGAACCGTCAGTCCTTCACCGAGGACGGCTGGTTCAAGACCGGCGACCTGGCGTACGTGGAGAACGGCATCCTCACCGTCACCGGCCGCACCGACGACGTCATCCAGCTCGGCGACATCGCCTACCACGGCCACGAGATCGAGGCCGCCGTCGAGGAACTCGACTTCATCGAGCCCTCGTACACCGTCGCCTCCCTCGTGACCTCCGAGCCGGGCGGCGACGAGGAGCTCGCGGTGTTCTTCAGCCCGCGCACCGGCACCATCACCGCGGACCAGGGCGAGCAGATCCGCGGCCGGGTCAGCGAGCGCCTCGGCGTCGACGTCCGCCACCTGCTGCCCGTCGACCGGTCCGAGATCCCCAAGACCGGCATCGGCAAGCTCCGCCGGGCCCAGCTCCGCAAGAGCTTCGAGGACGGCCTGGCCGCCGTCCCCGCCGGCAGCGCGGCCTGACCGCACGGGTGGTGCGTGGGGCGGCGGG
>NZ_JBSGXB010000406.1:0-3419 GCF_053609185.1 Streptomyces sp. NPDC054956
GCGTCGTACGCGGCCTGGAGCGCTTCCACATTCGTTACGACTTGTTAGTCCGAGACCTGGGGCGCGTCGGCCGTGTGGACCTTGACGGCACCGTGCTGGGCGAGCCGGGCGGCGGTGGCCTCGGCGCCGGCGCCGAGCGCCAGGGCGACGGGCTCGCCGATGCGGCGGGCCAGCGTCAGCAGCTCGAGGGTGGGCTTGCGGACGGCACCGTCGACGTGGTCGACGTAGACGAGGACTTCAGCCATGGGGGATGCTCCTGCGAATGCGAAGTAGTCAGGGGGCGTTTGAGGAAGGGCCCGAAGCTCTTGGACGAACTTCCGGCCGGCCAGGCTGCTGCCTAGATGAACTTCTGCTCCGCAAGGAAGCCGGCCAGCGCCTTGCCGCCCTCGCCCTCGTCCTTGACGATCGTGCCGGCGGTACGGGCCGGGCGCTGGGCCGCGGAGTCGACCGCGGTCCACGAGCCTTCGAGACCGACCTCGTCGGACTCGATCTCGAGGTCCTCGAGGTCCCAGGACTCGACCGGCTTCTTCTTGGCGGCCATGATGCCCTTGAAGGACGGGTAGCGGGCCTCGCCCGACTGGTCCGTCACCGAGACGAGCGCCGGGAGGGAGGCCTCCAGCTGCTCGCTCGCCGAGTCGCCGTCGCGGCGGCCGGTGACGACGCCGTCCTCGACCTTGACCTCGGAGAGCAGGGTGACCTGCGGGACGCCCAGGCGCTCGGCCAGGATCGCCGGGAGGACGCCCATGGTGCCGTCGGTCGAGGCCATGCCCGTGATGACCAGGTCGTAGCCGGCCTTCTCGATCGCCTTGGCGAGCACCAGCGAGGTGCCCATGACGTCGCTGCCGTGCAGGTCGTCGTCCTCGACGTGGATGGCCTTGTCGGCACCCATGGACAGCGCCTTGCGCAGCGCGTCCTTCGCGTCCTCGGGGCCCACCGTCAGAACGGTGATCTCCGCGTCGTCGGCCTCGTCGGCGATCTGCAGCGCCTGCTCGACGGCGTACTCGTCGAGCTCCGACAGGAGGCCGTCGACGTCGTCGCGGTTGACGGTCAGGTCCTCGGTGAACTGCCGGTCGCCGGTGGCGTCGGGCACGTACTTCACACAGACAACGATCCTCAGGCTCACGCCGGCTCTCCTACCGCATCGACATTTCTGGTACCGCCTTGCTCAGGCAGCATAGGCGCCATCTCCGGGCCACCCCTAAGGGGCGTCCCATGCCCCACAGGGGATGTTACTCGTCAGTACACAGCGGGTCCCGCCAGGTTGCAAGGGCAGTGAACTGTGATCTGGCCAACGCCGTGGCAACCCGCCCCAACAGGCACGATTCAGTCGCGCAACGCGTTGAAGCGCCCCTGGTGGTAGAGCAGCGGGCGCGCCTGACCGGCCGGATCACCCACGGGGTCCCCCGCCGGGTCCCCGGCGACCGCCTCGGCGATGATCACCCGGTGCTCGCCGGCGGGCACCCGGGCGACCACCCGGCACACCAGCCAGGCCAGTACGCCGTCCAGTACGGGGACCCCGTGCGGCCCGGGCGCCCAGTCGGTCTCCGGGCCGAAGCGGTCGGCTCCGTTGCGCGCGAACAGACCGGCCAGGGCGCTCTGGTGCTCGCCGAGTATGTGGACGCCGAGGTACTCGGAGTCCCGTATCCCGGGCCAGCTGGAGGATCCGGTGCCGATGGTGAACGACAGGAGCGGGGGGTCGGCGGAGACCGAGTTGAGCGAGGTCGCGGTGAAGCCCACCGGCCGGCCACCGCTCTCGGCGGTGATCACGGCCACGCCCGCGGCATGCCGGCGGAACACCGAACGCAGCAGGTCGGGCGAGCCGGGAAGGCCGGCGCCGGATCGGGGGGAGGGAGCCGTCGGAGCAGTCATGAGGGGAGGCCCCGTCGGTAAAGCAGGAGTTCATACCGCATGTCGTCAGCCTGGCGATCACCCGTGTACACAGTCAAGCCGCAGCGGGGAGATGTAGGGCGCGTCACGCTGCGTGCGGGCGCGCGTACCGGCGCGGCAGGCGTCATACCGCGGCGCCGAGGGCCGCGATCACGTCCGCCTTGCGCGGCATCCCGGCCGCCCGTCGCACGATCCGGCCGGCCGCGTCCAGGACGAGCACCGTCGGGGTCTTCTCGATTCCCAGCGCCCGTACGAGGTCCAGGTTCTTCTCGGCGTCGATCTCGATGTGCGCCACGCCCTCGACCATGGCCGCGACCTCGGCCAGGATCCTGCGCGTGGCCCGGCAGGGCTGGCAGAAGGCACTGGAGAACTGCACCAGGCTGGCCCGCTCCCCCGGCTCCGCGCCCAGTTCCCCTGCGCCCAGCCGTCGGGCGCCCCCGTTCCACTCGTGCCCGTCCTCGTGCCCGTCTGACTCGTGCCCGCGCACGCGTGCTCCCGTCGCCGCCGTAGCCGTACCGTTGAGGTGCGCCGACCGGCGCACACACTCGGGTCGTACGTGTACTCGTACCCGCACCCACACATCATCCCGGTACGTTCGTACGCTGATCCGAGCGCCCCGGGCGCGCGCCGCATTCCCGGCGTGACGAGAATCTCGCCGGGCGCGGGCCTCTGGACTGGCCTGCGGCTCTCGTATGGGGCACGATCCCCATGGCCGCGTACCTACGCTGCCGTAACTTCCGGCCGGGAGCACCTCCAGGCAGAAAGCGGGGTCTCCCCACCATGGCTGAGCTCGTCTACCCCCCGGTCATCGGCGCCGCGCACACCCTCTTCCGTGCGCTCGACGTCCGCATCGACATGAAGGGCACCGAGAACATCCCGCGCAAGGGCGGGGCGGTTCTGGTGTCGAACCACATCGGCTACCTCGACTTCATCTTCGCCGGTCTCACCGCGCGCCCGCAGAAGCGCCTCGTCCGCTTCATGGCGAAGGAGTCGGTGTTCCGGCACAAGGTGTCCGGCCCGCTGATGCGCGCGATGAAGCACATCCCGGTGGACCGTTCGCAGGGTGAGACCGCCTACCAGCACGCCCTGGACTCGCTGCGCTCCGGCGAGATCATCGGCGTGTTCCCGGAGGCGACGATCTCCCAGTCCTTCACGCTCAAGAGCTTCAAGTCGGGTGCGGCGCGGATGGCCCAGGAGGCCGGCGTCCCGCTGATCCCGGTGGCCCTGTGGGGTACGCAGCGGCTGTGGACCAAGGGCCGCCCCAAGGACCTCAAGCGCAGCCACATCCCGGTGACGATGCGGGTGGGCGAGCCGATGGAGGCGCCGACCGACCAGTTCGCGGGGGCCATCACCCGGCGGCTGCGCGAGCGGGTGCAGGAGCTGCTGGAGGCGGCGCAGAGCGCGTACCCGGCCAAGCCCAAGGGCACGGAGGACTCCTGGTGGCTGCCGGCCCACCTCGGCGGCACGGCGCCGACGGCCGCCCAGGTCAAGGAAGCCGGCTGAGACTTCACGAGGACGCGGCCCCCCCGATC
>NZ_JBSGXB010000406.1:3429-5807 GCF_053609185.1 Streptomyces sp. NPDC054956
GGCCGGCCCGTCACACAACCGGACGGCCGGGCCCGTCAGTTCGGGTTGTCCGCGTGGGTCAGCGTCTCCCACGCTTCGAAGTGGTTTTCGGTACCCGCCGGGCGACGGCCCTCGGTGAGCCTGCGGGTGTTCTCCAGCGTGACGCCGAGCCGGGTGTGCAGGGCGTTGTAGCCGACCTCGGTGGCCGGTCCCAGGCCCTTGGCCAGGGTCCCGCCGCACAGCCAGGAGGGCACGGCCTCGCCGAGCTCGTACTTGGCGTGGAAGCCCAGCGCGTGCCGGAACCGGTCCTTGAACTCCGGGTACAGGTCGCG
Organism: Streptomyces sp. NPDC054956; assembly: GCF_053609185.1. Classification (NCBI taxonomy): domain Bacteria; kingdom Bacillati; phylum Actinomycetota; class Actinomycetes; order Kitasatosporales; family Streptomycetaceae; genus Streptomyces; species Streptomyces sp. NPDC054956. The sequence continues at coordinate 3,741 of NZ_JBSGXB010000406.1, forward strand.
CCCTTGGATGCGCGAGGTCTCGGCCACGTGCATCGTCGCCGCGATCCCCATGCCGGTGTGCCCGAAGTCCCGGCAGGTCTCCTGCGCCAGACCGTCCACGAAGGTGCTCTGGCCGTGCCAGTAGTCGATCAGCTCGCTCCTGCTGTCGATGGTGGAGCGCGGCGGGTACTTCGGCTGCGGCCCGTCGGAGGCCAGGTAGAAGTAGGCGGGCACCCGCCCGAGGTAGATCGCCATCGCCTTGTCGTAGCTCGCGCGGTCGTCGAGGTGGACGGAGATGCCGACGGCCGCGTCCATCATGATCAGTTCCCAGTTGCCGTTGCTGTTCGGCTTCCCGCCGATCACCTCGGGCAGGTAGACCTCGCGCAGCATCGTCGCGAAACGTCCCTGGTTCGGCCAGCCGCCGGTGTACGTGTGCTTGACGATCTCGGCGGCGCGCGGCCAGGTGGAGCCCGCCCAGCCGCTCTGCAGCGGGGCGTTGCTGTTGGTGTGGTCCTTGATCTGCGCCGACCACGCGTCCATGAGCTCGATCGACTTCTTCGCGTACCGGGCGTCGCGGGTGATGTACCAGGCGAGCGCGTCGGTGTACGCGGCTATCGCGTCCTCCCGCTCGTCGGTGCAGCCGATGTTCGGATTGGAGTAGGAGCCGCACTCGACGACGGCGCGCGGCTTGGGCGTTCGGGACAGTGAGCCGTACCGGCTCGCCAGCATGTCGTCGAAGGCCTCCTTCCACGGCTGCTGTCCGGCCTGCACCTTGGCCCGTACGAAGTCCAGCTGGGCGCGGCTGTTGAGGACTCCGGGGTGGGCGAAGGCCGAGGGGGCGGCGGCCGGTGCGGGGGCGGCGAGCGTGGCGGTGGTGGTGTTCGTGGGGTGGGCGGCGGAGGTGGGGGCGAGGGTCAGCGCCGCGACCAGGCCGAGGGCCGTCGCGAGCAGCCCGGCGGGGACTCCGTAACGCATGAAGCGCCTTCCGGTCGGAGGTGGGGTTCCTTCGGAGGGTCCGTGGGGGGATTCCTGCGGCCGAAGATACTCATGCGCATGCCAACCTGACAACGATGTCAGACAGGAAGGTTTCCTATTGACCGAAATCCGCACCTGCCGTCAACCCGCCGCCCTTTCGGCCCTCTTGCGGCGCCGGTGGGCGGCGACCCGGGCCCGCGTGGCACAGGTGGTGGAGCAGTAGCGGCGGGCGCTGCCGGGGCCGGTGCCGAGGAAGTAACTGCCGCAGCCCTCCGCGGCGCAGGCACCCCAGGCGACCCGCCCGTACTCGGTGAGCAGTCCGGCGAGCACCAGCGCGCCCGAGGCGAGGAACCAGCCGTCCCAGCCCGCGCCCTCCCCCCGGTCCACGTGCAGGTGCCAGGGGTGGCCGTCATGACGGGTGAGCCGGGGGCGGGTGCCGTACTCCTCGAAGAGGGCGTTGAGGGCCCGGGCCGCGCGGTCCCCGTCGCCCTCCGCGAGCACCTCCCCCATCCGCCGGGCGGCGGCGCGCAGCGCGGCCGCGTCGGCCTCGGTGAACGCCCGGTCGGTGAGGTCGCCGGGGCGCTCCCCGTGCCGCGCGAGCAGTGACACCAGCTCGGCGCGGGGCAGTTGGGGCGCCACGCGGACCGCCTCGGCGAGATCGACCAGCCGCCGGGCCGCCGAGAATCCTCCGCCGGAGTCCGCCATGCCGCGATCCTTTCGCCTTACATCCGAATGACGTAACGTCTTGTTTCTCCATCACGTTACATGGCGGGAGGGCCGGAATGCAGGGGCTCGGGCGGTACTTGGCCGCCGCGCTGGCAGCGCGGTTCGCCTCCGAGGGAATGGGCATGGCGGTGGTGCTCCTCGCCCTGGAGCGCACCGGGAGCGCGGCGCACGGCGCGTTCGTCCTGACCGCCTGGCTGGCTCCGCACGTACTGGCGGCCCCGCTCGCGGGCGTCGCCGCGGCCAGGTCGCGCCGGCCCCGGCTCTTCCACGTGGGCGCCCTGGCGGGGTTCACCGCGGCCGTGGCGGCCCTGGCCGTGCTGCTCGGGCGGGCACCGACGCCGGTGGTGCTCGCGGTGGCGGTGCTCGGCGGTGCCTGCGGGCCGATGG
>NZ_JBSGXB010000407.1:0-5799 GCF_053609185.1 Streptomyces sp. NPDC054956
CCGGCTCGGGCGGCGCCCATCGCGATGGGCGCCGTGCTCGACGGGGTGCCCGAAACGGTGGTGTTCGGCCCGAGCCTCCAGGGCGGCGCCGCCGGCATGCGCGCCGCGGGTCGCGGACGCCGCTACGTCTTGGCCCTCTGGGGCGGGATCGCCCTCCGCCACCGGTCCGGTCGCCGTGGCGGGCTTCCTCACCGCCCTCGCCTTCGGCGGGTTGTAGCCACCACCGGTGCGCCGGCCCGCGTCGGGCGGGATCTCGCCCGACGCGGCCCCGGCCCTCAGGCAGGGCCGAGCACGGCAGGCGTCGGGCCCGCCGGGCGGACCGTGATGCCGTACGCGGTCTTCTGGGGGATCGACTGGAAGGCCACCGTGTGGGCGGGCAGGAGGTGTTCGAGGAGGACCGTCGACTCGCGCAGGGCGAACTGCAGGCCCAGGCAGGCGCGGGGGCCGATGCCGAAGGGTACGTACGCGCCCGGGAGCGTCGGGCGGGCGCCCGGTGTGGTGAAGCGCAGCGGGTCGAAGCGCTCGGGGTCCGGCCACAGGACCGGGTCGCGGTGCGCGAGGTACGGGCAGACCACCACATCGGTGCCCGCCTGGACGGCGTAACCGGCCAGGACGTCGTCCTCGACGGCGTGACGGGGCAGGATCCAGGCGGACGGGTACAGCCGCAGCGTCTCGCTGACCAGGGCCTGCACCGCCTCGCGGCGCTCCGGTGAACCCGCCTCCCCCGCCGCCAGGGCCCGCTCGCGGGCCTCCGGATGCCGGTCCAGGAGCAGATGGAGCCAGGTCAGGGTGGTCGCCGTGGTCTCGTGGCCCGCGACGAGCAGGGTGACCAGCTCGTCGCGGATCAGCCGGTCGGTGTACTCGGGCCGCTCGGCCGAGGCCTCCACCAGCAGGTGCAGCAGACCCGGCCCGCCCGGCCCGGCAGCGCCCCGCCGCGCGACGGCGATCGCGTGCTCGGCCACGGCATCGATCCTGGCGAGCTCGGCCGCGACCGCGTCCCCGGCGTCGGCGGTGTCCGCGGGCAGCGTCGGCAGCGCGGCCACCACGGCCGCGACGGCGCCCAGCTCGCGCTCGGTGTCCGCGTCGAGCGGGTACCCGGTCAGGGCGCGCCAGATCGTGTCCAGGGCGAAGCGCCGCATCTCCTCGCCGACGTCCAGGACGTGCCCGCTCCCCGCGTACGCCGCCCAGCGCGCGGCCGTGTTCCGCGCGGCCCCGGCGATCCGCTCCTCGTAGCGGCGCATCCCGGTCCCGGTGAACTGCGACTGCAGGAGGCGCCGCTGCCGCTTCCACGCCTCCCCGGTCGCCGCGAGCACCCCGTCGCCGATCAACAGGCGGGCCCGGTGCGAGCGTTTCACGTAGCGCTGCGGGTGCTGCGCCAGCACGTGCTGGATCGCCTCCGGCCCGGTCACCAGAACGGTCGGCCTGCCACCGCCCCCGCCGGCACCACCGCCGCCGGCACTCGCCCCCGCCCCGTCGCCCGGACCTCCTCCGAGCCGGAACGCGCCCACGCCGCCGAGCCGCCCGCACACCTCGGCCATCAGCTCGACCAGCTCACCGCCTCCCGCGCTCCACCGCTCGACCACGGAGGCGTCCAGCTCGGGGACCGGCGGGAGGAGGCGTACGGCACCTGCTTCGACGGCCATCGGTGTTCCCCTGTTCGTCCGCTGCGCCACTGCGCGTGCTCCCTCGCCGGATCGGCGGCAGCACGGACTGTACGGGAACGCTCGCGGCTGGTGGTCGGTCTTCGGCCAGCCCCGCCCGGCCACGCCCTACGCCGGACGGGTGTACCAACGGCCCGACCTCCGGCCCCCGGCGGGACCCGGACCGTTGGATGGGGAGGTCGGGGGGATCGCGCTCGGGGCCGGGAGACGCGATCGACGCAACGCCGGTTCCGAGGAGTCGACATGAGGCCGTTCGCGGCGGAGGAGCTGCGGGCCGGACTGCACCGGGCCCAGGCCGGAATGCTGCTCCCGTCCCTGCTGGTCGGCGCCGGCGCGGGGCTCGGTGCCGTGGCCTTCCGCTGGCTGATCGAGGTCTTCACCAAGGTGCTGTCCGGACACGACGACTACTCCTCGGCCGGCCGCGCCGCCAACCCCTACGTGCCCTGGCTCGGACCGTACTTCGTACTGCTCGCGCCCGTCGTCGCGGGCGCCGTCTACGGTCCGCTCGTCTACCGCTACGCCAAGGAGGCGCGCGGCCACGGCGTACCCGAGGTCATGTACGCCGTAGCCCGCCAGGGCGGCCGGATCCCGGCCCGGGTCGCGGTGGTGAAGTCGATCGCGTCCGCGCTGTGCATCGGCGGCGGCGGCTCGGTGGGCCGCGAAGGTCCCATCGTGCAGATCGGATCGGCCCTCGGATCCACCGCCGGATCGATCCTGCGCATGGGCGAGGAGCGGATGCGGCTCCTGGTCGCCTGCGGCGCGGCCGGCGGCATCGCCGCGACCTTCAACGCACCCCTGGCCGGCGTCTTCTTCGCGATGGAGCTGATCCTGCGCGACTTCACGGCCCGGGGCTTCGCCTTCGTGGCCGTCTCCTCGGTCACCGCCGGGGTGATCGGCCGCTCGGTCCTCGGCGACGAACGGTTCCTGCACCTCGACCCGCTGGGCGTGGAACACCTGGCCTCGTACGCCCTGTACGTCCTGCTGGGGGCGCTCGCCGGGGTCGTCGGGGTGATCTTCACCAAGGTGCTCTACGGGGTCGAGGACCTCTGCGACGCGCTCTGGCGCGGCCCGGAATGGCTGCGTCCCGCCGCCGGCGGCCTCCTGCTGGGCGCGATCCTGCTCGCCCTGCCCGAGATGTACGGGGTCGGCTACCCGGTCCTCGGCAGGGCCGCGGTGGGCGGGTACGCCGTCGGATTCCTGCTGGTGCTGCTCGTCGGCAAGATCCTGGCGTGCAGTGTCACCATCGGCATCGGCGGCTCCGGCGGGGTCTTCGCGCCCAGCCTGTTCGTCGGCGCGATGCTCGGCAGCGCCTTCGGGCAGACGGCCGGCCACGTCCTGCCCGGCCTGACCGGCTCCGCCACGACGTACGCCGTCATCGGCATGGGCGCGGTCTTCGCCGGCTCCGCCCGCGCGCCGATCACCGCCGTCGTCATCATCTATGAGCTCACCGGCGAATACGGCGTCATCCTCCCGCTGATGGCAGCCATCGCCATCGCCACCGGCGTCAGCCACGTCCTCAGCCGCGACACCGTCTACACGGCCAAGCTCCGGCGCCGCGGGGTCGACCTCGACCTGACCGGTCCGGCGGCCGTCGAGGTCCGGACCGCGATGGGGCCGCCGCCGGCCACGCTCGCACCCGGCACCGGCCTGCGCGCGGCGGTCACGGCGATGATCGAGGCGGACGCCGGCCGGCTCCCCGTCGTCGACCGGCACGGCCGCTACGAGGGCTCGGTCGGCGCCGTCGCACTCGCCCGCGCCCTGCACGAGGGCCGGCCCGGGGATCAGGCCGTCGAGACGGTACGGGACCACCCGCCCGCCCTGCTCCCCGGCCAGTCCCTGGAGGAGGCCCTGCCCCTGCTCGCGGCGAGCGAAGGCGACGGCCTCCCGGTCCTGGACGAGGACGGCCACCACCTGCTGGGCTGGATCACCCACCGCTCGGCGCTGGCCGCCCTGCACCCGCCGGCCTGACGGGAGTCCGGCCAGGTCGTCTCTGGAGCCCGCGGGCCCGTCCGGTCACGGGGCGTGCCCTTCGCGCCGCTCGCGCCGCTCGCGCGGCGAGCCGGTCGCGCCGGCCGACCAGGAAGTGGAGCGGATACTCGGCGAGGTCGCGCCGGTGGGCGGAGGCCTTCAGCGCGCGGCCTCGTGGCGGGCGACCCGGGCCGAGACCGCTTCGACGAGCGGGCCGAGCCGATCGACCAGCTTCGGGTAATCGGCGACCCGGCCGTCGGACCACTGACCCAGTCCGACCACCATGACCCGGCCCTGACCGGTGAAGGACTGCACCATCCCGCTGTCGGGCGGCAGCACCTTCAGGCCGGATCCGGGCGGCGGTGCCTGCGCGCCCACCTGGTAGTCGTCGAAGGCCATCGACAGCTGGGTCACCAGGCGCACGGTGTCCTGCTGGTCCTTCATGGTGAACAGGGCCAGGTTGTACTGGTTGTCGTGCGCGTCCTTGTACAACGCGATCTGCTCGCCGACACAGCCCTTGCTCTCGGAGATGGCGTCCGCGAGGCCCGGGCCGACCGAATCGCGCTCGGTACAGGAGGGGAGGACGACCGAGCCGACCCGCGTGTAGGTGCCGCCCGCACCGTCAGGAACCTGGGCCGGGAACGCCTCGGCCAGGGGGATCACCGGCCGTGCCGCGGCCGCCGAACGGGAGGCGGCGGCTCCCGCTCCCGTGGAACTCGGCGGCGTCACACCGGAGTCGAAGGGCGACGCGATGAACTTCAGCGCGACGAAGGACAGTCCCGCCAGCAGCAGGACGGCCAGGACGCCTCGGGGCCACACCCGCTTCGGCGAGAGGGACTCCGGGGAGGGCGCGCTCGCGGCGTGAGCCTGGACGAAGGCATTCCATTCCTCCTCGTCCGGACCGTTCTGACCTGCGGGTATCTCGTTTCTTTCCGGCACGTTCGAACATTAGCGATCACCGCCGCCGGGCTGAAGGGCCAGGGATCACGGACTGGCCACTTTCAGGTGGCGGGAAGGTGTTGTTCCATCCGGCGGATGATCTCGGCACGCTGTTCGGCCCGGAGGGGGCCGGGGCAGGCGTGCGCGCCCCACGAGGCGCCGCCCATGGAGTGGATGCCCAGACCGGGCCGGTCCGGACGGTCGCTCACCGCCGGCGGCCAGCCGTGCGTACCGGCACCCCAGGCGTAGATGCGGGCGACGGCGTCCAGCTGTGCCTCGGTGAGGGGGCGGGTGGCGAAGCCGGAGGTCTCGACCGAAGCCCACGCGCCGTTCCCGTCCACCTGCGCCCAGGCGCGGTCGAGGACGGACACGTACTGCTCCGTCTCCCCGTCCCGGGAGACCCAGAAGTGTGCGGAGGCTTTGACCCCGGCGGTGCCGAAGTGCTCGTACAAGGACCCCTCGCCCTCCTGGACGTGGAGGACGAGCCCGCGCTGGGCGTCGCGTTCACCGACGAGGTAGTTGCGCTCCAGCGGCTTCCTGCTCACTCCCGGCATCCATCCGGAAGCGGCGGGGGCGGCGGGCGGAGCCTCGTGCCGTCCCTTGCCGCCGGGGTCGTCGGCCCGCGGGCCGGGGTCGCCGGACCGGGCGGCGAGCAGGGAGCCGGCGGCCGTGGCGAGGAGCAGGGCTCCGCCGCCGGTGAGCAGCCGGCGCCTGCCGGGGGTCGGGCGAGCCGGGTTCCGGGGGTTCATCAGAGGTATCGAGCTTCCTGAAGGTGCCTCGGACAAGAGGAACCGATCCTTCAGGCCTTTCGTGATGAGGATTTGATCGTTGGATGATCGTTTGATGACAGCGCGATCGTCTTGGACTGTGACGAATTGGTCATCTTGTGCACATGGCTCGCGCATATGGGACACGGAGACTGGCGCCTGATCCAGAACGGCAAGAGCAAGGCGGTGTACGGCATGACTGCGGTACCGGTGGAGGGCGGGAAGCCCGACGCGGCGGAACGGGAACCGGACTCGGAAGGGGCGGCCTCCGGAGCCGCCGAGCCGACCGGGCCGGCGGACGCGGCGGACGCGGTGGTCCCGGCTCCCCGGACCCCCTCCGCACCGTCACCGGAGCCGGAACCGGAGCCGGAGCCGGAGCCCGCGACGGGGGCGGAGCCGAAGTCGAAGTCGAAGTCCCCCTCCGGCTCCGAGGCCCCCTCGAGCCCCGAGCCCGCCGCGGGGGC
>NZ_JBSGXB010000408.1:0-5797 GCF_053609185.1 Streptomyces sp. NPDC054956
GGCCAAAGCCGGGGCCAGGCCCGGGGCGGGGCCCGGGGCCGGGGTCGGGGCCGGGGTGTGCAGGGCGCCCGCGCGTGCGGCCAGGCGCAGGAGTCTGTGGAGTTTGTCCGCCACCGCCCCCGGCGGGACACGGCCGGTCGACAGGGCCTGTGACAGGGCTTCGCCCCACGGGCTCCGGGGGCCCGGCATCGCCAGGTCCTGCGCCGCCGCGGCCGAAGCCACCGTGGAGCGGACGCCGCCCCAGTCGGAGACGACCACCCCGTCGAAGCCCCACTCCCCCTTCAGCGGCTCGGCGAGCAGGGAACTCTCGCTCATCGTCGTTCCGTTGACCTTGTTGTACGCCGACATGACGAGCCACACCCCGGCCCGGACCGCCGCCTCGAAGGGCGCGAGGTACAGCTCGCGCAGCACGCGCTCGTCGAGCCGTACGTCGAGGGTCAGCCGCTGCGTCTCGGAGTCGTTGGCGACGTAGTGCTTCGCCGTCGCCGCGACCCCTCGCGACTGGATCCCCCGGATCAGCGCCGCCCCCGTACGTCCCGCGAGCAGCGGGTCTTCGGAGAAGCACTCGAAGTGGCGCCCGGCGAGCGGACTTCGGTGCAGGTTGAGGGTGGGTGCGAGGAGGACGTGGACCCCCTTGCGGCGCGCCTCGTCGCCGAGCAGCTCGCCGAGCCGGCGGACCCTGTCCTCGTCCCAGAGCGCTCCCAGGGCGGTGGGCGAGGGGAGCAGGGCCGAGGTGGAGCGCTCGTCCCAGCCGGGCCCGCGCACACCGGCCGGACCGTCCGAGAAGACCAACTCCCGCAATCCGATGTCCGGTTCGGGCCAGGTCCGCCACGTATCGGCACCGGTCAGCAGCCGCACCCGCTCTGCCGGTTCCAGCTTGTCCACCAGTCGTTCCACGTCACCGTCGTGCACGTCCACCCCTTACACACCAGTCGTCCGGACCCCTCGGGAGAGCGCTCTCCCAGATGATCCCGGCGCACCGGACGGACTGTCAACGGGCCGCCGGCCGCCTGGCGCGCCAGACCCCGGTCAGGGCCACTCGAATGCGCGTGCGCTCCGTCGCGCGAGCCCCTACAGTCCTTGCGATCAAGGGGGAGGACATCCATGCAGGTGAAGAAGAGCGCCGGGCGGGTGACCACGGTCGTGACCGTCGGTCTGCTGGGGTTGTTGACGGCAGGCTGCGGCGAGCGTGATCCGGCGCTCGGCGAACGGGCCGAAGCGGCGTCGTACGCGGGCCTGGAGGAGGCTCCGGAGAGCCTGGCCGCCGACGGGACGACCATCGTGGTGGGCGACCCGGGCGCACTGATCAAGGTACGGCTGTACGAGGATCCGCGCTGCCCGGTGGTCGAGGAGTTCGAGGTCACCGGCGGCGCGGCGGCGCTCCGCACGATGACGGTCCGACGCGACGTACGGACGGAGTACACGCTCGCCTCGTTCCGCGACGACAGGATGGGCGGCGACGGTTCGAAGCGGGCGGTCAACGCCTTGCGCGCAGCCCTGGACGTGGGCAAGTTCGCCGAGTTCCACGCGGTGTTGTTCCGCCACCAGGTCGAGGCCGAGGCGAGCGGCGGCTTCACCACCGAGTACCTGCTGGAGCTCGCCAAGGGCGTGGAGGGGCTGCGCGGCCCCGAGTTCGACCAGGCCGTCACGACGATGAGGTACACGGACTTCGTCACCGCCTCCGAGGCCGCGTACGAGGGCGCCTCCCGTGAAGAACCCGAGGGCCCGGGCACTCCTACGGTGGTCATCAACGGCAAGCGGATTCCGGTCGATTACCAGTCGGTGATCTTCGAGGAGGATTCGTTCGGCGACCTGCTCAACCTCATCAGGCAGCGGCCCCTGGAGTGGAAGAACCTGGACTGGACGGACTTCGGCTGATCCGGCGAGCAGGCCAGCGGTCAGCGCTGAGGAGTCAGGGGTCAGGGGTCAGCGGTCAGCGGTCACACGCGAACGGGGTGCGCCGACTGGAAAGCCAGACGGGCGTCCGCGCCGTCGGCGATCCGGGCGAGCAGCGCGTCCAGTTCGAGGTACGCCTCCCAGCGCGCGGTGCCGGCCGGCGCGGCGCGGACGAGGTGGTCGATCAGGAGGTCCTCCAGATCCGTGACCCGCTTGCCCTTCCACACCTTGTCGGCGGCGCTGACCAGCAGTTCCTCGAGACTCACCCCGTCCGCCCGCCAGGCTGCGTGGGTGGCTGCGAAACGGGCCCGCTCCGGAGGGAATCCGTGTGCGAGGAGCAGCTCCCGCCCGGCCGGTTCGTGCGCCGAGCCGGGGCCTTCGAGCTCGGCGGTGTGCACCGCCTTGCCGATGTCGTGCGTGGCCGCGCCGAACAGCACGGCTTCGCGGTCGAAGTCCAGTTCCGGATGGAACTCACCGAACCAGTCGGTGAGTTCGCGCGCCACGTCGTGTACGAGTCGCAGATGGGCCGCGAGGCGCGGCGGCGCGGCGAGCCCGCGCAGCAGGGCGGCCACGGCGTCCGGAAGGGGGCGCAGCGGCGGGTCGGCCGGGTCTTCGAGCGCGCGGGCGAGGAGGTCGGGACGGGGCATCGGGCCAGGCTAACCCGGGCCACGGACCCCAGCCACGGCCACGGACCCCCGGGCTCCCAGGCCCCCGGGCTCAGGCCCCAACCCGGACCCGACCCGGCCCCCGGACCCGACACGACCCCCGGACCCGCCCCGCTCACACGCCCGCCCGCCCCCACCCTCACTCGTACTCCGTGCCACCCTTGCGCGTCAGGTACGCGGGGCTGACCGCCTTCGCGATGGCGCGGCCGCCGACCACCGGGCTGTAGCGCTCGGCCGCCGGGCGGATGACGACGCCCTCGCGCAGGTGCAGTCCCCGGCCGGACACCGTCTCGCGCCCGCTCGCCCACTCCAGAACCGTGTCCAGTTCGTACGGACCCTCGAACAGCCGAGGAACCAGGGGCAGTTCACCGGCCGAGAAGATCTGCTCCGGGTCCAGCCACCGCACCTGCCCGTCGATCTCGGCAGAGACGTCGAAGACGGCGTACCCGGGCGGCGCCTCGGCCGTCCGCACGTCGGTCCCGTACGCCAGGTCCTGCACCCCCTTGCCGTACACCTCGGCGAAGATCCCGACCCTGGTCGCCCCGAGCCGCTCCGCCAGCCCGGCGGCGGCCCCGGGCACGTCGTGGCCGCGTACGGCCCGCCAGTAGAGGTTGCGCTCGTCCTCCCGGAGCGCCAGCCCCTTGGATCCGAAGCCCTTGGAGGAGACCAGGACCCGCTCGTCCTCGGCGATGTACGTCAACAGGCAGGCGGTGCCGTGCAGTTTCTCGGTGAGGACGACCGGCTCGCCGGGCTCGAAGATGCCCGGGTAGCGCTGGAGGTTCTCGATGTCCACCCACGGGAGCAGCTCCGCGGCGGCCTCCACGTCCCCGCTCATCGTCGTCGGGATCGGCGGGGCCCATTTGGTGATGCCGAGCCGCTCGGCGAAGTCGGTCCCCTCCTTGGCCGCCAGTACGAGGTCCACGTCGGCCAGTGCGCGCGGCCGGCAGACCAGGCCCTGCGACAGCTCGCCGCGCAGCCGGACGGCCTTGACCCGGTTCGCCTCGCCACCCGCGAGCCGGCCGGTCAGACCGAGCTCCTCGATCAAACCGGCGGGCAGCACCGCCTGTTCGGGTATGTAGAGCGCGAACTCGCCGGTGCGGTAGGCACCCTTGGCGACGACGGCCCGGTAGAGCCCCACCTGCGCCAGCTCCAAGGCGTCGGCGTTCGGGTGCGGATGGACGGCTAGTTCTTCGACGGTGACCCGCAAGGTCGACATGGCGGTGCTCCTCGAATGTGACGGCGTCAGGTATCGGCAGCCACTCTGCGACCTGCCATTTGCACTGGTCCAGCGCTTATCGCGGTGTTAGCCTGCGGCGGCCGTCCCTCCTGCCCGGCCGTCCCTTCGGCGGCGCGGGCGGCCGCGCACGGTCAGAGGTGCGGGCGCGGCACGGGTACGGCACACCGCGTCACACAGGAGGCTCATATGTCACGTCGTCCGGTCACCGTCGTCACCGGAGGCAGCCGCGGCATCGGCGCCGCCACGTGCGTCCGGCTCGCCTCCGACGGGCACGACATCGTGCTCGGCTACGTCAACGACGAAGCCGCCGCCAAGGCCACCGCCGAGCGCGTGAGCGCGGCCGGCGCCCGGTGCGTGACCGTACGCGCCGACACCTCCGAGGAGTGCGGCGTCGAGCGGCTCTTCGACATCGCCGGGGCCGAGTTCGGCGCGGTCACCGGCCTCGTCAACAACGCCGGTGTGACCGGCACCCCGGGCAGGCTCGCCGACATCAGCACCGAGGACCTGCGCCGCGTGCTCGACGTGAACCTCTTCGGCTACCTGCTCTGCTGCCGCCGTGCCGCCCAGGACATGGCCGGGTCCGGCGGCGGGGCGATCGTCAACGTCTCCTCGGCGGCCGCCACCCTCGGCAGCCCCGGCCGGTACGTCCACTACGCCGCGACCAAGGCCGCCACCGACACCCTCACCCTGGGGCTGGCCAAGGAGCTCGGCCCGGACGGCATCCGGGTCAACGCCGTGGCTCCCGGCATCATCGAGACCGGCATGCACGCGGCCATGGGCGACCCCGACCGCCCGGCACTCGCGGCCGCCGAGATCCCCCTCGGACGTGCCGGACAGCCCGAGGAGGTCGCCGCGGCCATCGCCTGGCTCCTCTCCCCGGACGCCGCGTACACGACCGGCACCGTCCTGCGCGTCTCGGGCGGCCGCTAGAACCCGTCCGGCCGATCAGGTACGGAGCCTCCGGGCGAGAGTTGCCGCACCGGGGGCCGGAACCCGTGATGGCGCGGGGTATCGGTTGTCCCGTACGACCGGACGAGCGGCGCTCGATCGCAGACCGCGACGAACGGCCATGTTCTCCGGCAGGTACGCACATCCCCTCTGCGCACGGGCTCGTCGCCCATCAGCGGGCCCGCGGGCGGCGCGCGCCCGCGCTCAGCCGCCGAGCGGGAAGGCCGCGCGGGTGGCCGGGCCGTAGATGCCCTGGGGGTCGCCCTTGATGCTCCGGTTCTGCTGGAGTTGGAGGACGCCGCGCCGGGTCTGGCCGTCGTACACGCCGGTGACGGAGACGTACGTGAACCCCTGCGCGTAGAGCCGTTCCTGGAGGTCGGTCACCTCGGCCCCGCGGTCGCCCGGACGCAGTGTCGCGGCCTGCTGCGGCGGCTGCGCGCCCGTGGAACCCGAAGGCTTGGAGGCCTGGCTCGCGCTCGCCGGCGGGCCGGGTACGGGCGGGGCCGATGGGGACGGGGAGGCTGACGGGGGCACGGCCGGCCGTACGGACTGCGCGGGCGGCGAAGGCTCCTCGCCCGCCCCCGGGCTGCGCACCGGGAGCATCGGCACGGACAGGCCGGGCGGGACCACGGCGCGCGGCGGCTCCTCCTCGGGGCTCTCCAGGAGCAGCGCGAGGACGCCCGCCGCACCGAGGGCGAGCAGGGCCAGCCCGGCGAAGGGGAGCATCCGGTTGCCGCCCCGGCCGGAGCCGGGCGGGGTGGCCGAGGGCCCGTGCGAGGGCGTCGGCGGGGGCACGGGCGCGGGCTCGGCCACCGTGGGTGGCGGGCCGAACCGCGTCGGCACGGTGACCCGGCCGGAGTCCTCGGGCCAGGCGGGGGCCGTCGACCCGGACGGCAGGCCCGAGGGGGCTACGTAGGGGCGTACGAGCAAGCGATCGTCGTCGGGCACGATCCCACTCTCATCGGGGTCGGTGGACACGGTTGTCTCCCGGCGGGTACGGGGGCGGGGGGGGCGGTGCGGGGTCGGCCCCGGTACCCGGCCGGTCAGGCCC
>NZ_JBSGXB010000409.1:0-5794 GCF_053609185.1 Streptomyces sp. NPDC054956
TGCGGGGCCTGGTCCGCACAACGAAGTGCGGCACTCCGACACAGCGCCCGCCAAGACTCCTTCTGGACGCCGTGCTCGCACCGCTCGGCCGCAGGCGGCCTCCCGGGCTTCGCCCGGCTGCGCCGGCCTCCGGCCGTCGGGTGGTGGCTGAGGTCTCGTAGTACCCCCGGCCCCGGCCGGGACCCCTCATCGGTCCGCACAACGAAGTGCGGCACTCCGACACAGCGCCCGCCAAGTCCCCGACCAGGGATGGCGGGCGCTGTGGCGTTGTGGGGTGGAGTTCGCCGTGCGGATCGACTGGGAGGCGGGCGTGCTGGGCATTGCCGTCCGGGACGGCGGTCCCGGCCTCCCGGCCGCGCGGTGCGCGGCACCCGACGAATCGGGCGGGCGCGGTGTACGGCCGGTGCGTGAACTCGCCGACGCCTTCACCGTCGTGGACGAGGCGGTGGGCACGACGGCCCGGCGAGCTTCAAGGTGAGCCCGCGCTGACGACCGCACACGCCACGGCGCCCGCCATCCCTGGTCGGGGACTTGGCGGGCGCCGTGGCGGAGTGCCGCACTCCGTGGTGCGGGCCGGGGGTACTACGAGACCTCAGTCACCACCCGACGGCCGGAGGCCGGCGCAGCCGGGCGAAGCCCGGGAGGCCGCCTGCGGCCGAGCGGTGCGAGCACGGCGTCCAGAAGGAGTCGGCGGGCGCTGTGGCGTCCTGGTGGGACCGGGTCAGAGGCCCAGGACCTCCGGGTGTTCGGCCAGGCCTCGCAGGTGGGCGCCCGGGTCCGGGAGCAGGGTGCGGCCCGCCAGGTCGAGGAGGCCGATGACGCCCGTCACCTCGCAGGCCAGGGTGCCGTCGGCGCGGCGGATGTCCTGGCGGAGCCGGAAGGTCTTGCCCTCGCCCCATTCGAAGACGCAGGACACGTCGACCTCGTCCCCGCCCTGGAGTTCGCGCCGGAACCTGAGCGTGCACTCCAGCTGGGCCGGGCCCACGCCGCTCGTGAGCAGCTTGTCGCCCGGGATGCCGGCCGCCCGCAGCACCTCCCACAGGGCGTGTTCGCAGTACTGGAGGTAGACCGCCTGGTTGAGGTGGCCGCGGGTGTCGAGCTCGTACTCGCGGACCGTGATGCGGATGGTGAAGGGACCGGAGGAGGAAGCGGGGTCGTGGGGCGGCACGGGCGGCTCCCCTTTCGTCGTCGGCTGTCAGCTGGTCGGCGTACCGCGGTGCGGGCTATAAGGGGACCAGCACCACTGGCGCCAGTACCCCTCCGAGATGCCCAGCCAGGTACGCAGGTCCTCGGAGCTGTCCAGGAAGTCGGGCATGCTCATCAGGAGCCAACTGTGCACCGCCTGGCTGTCCCGGCAGTCCCCGCAGTGGCCGGAAGTGCAGCAGAACTGCACGGTCTCCAGGTCGGCGCCCCACGCGTTGAAGCCGGGCAGCACGGGGTTGCCGTTCGCGATGCGCTCCGCGTGGGCCTTGTGGTCGACGCTGATGCTCGGGCAGACGTCGTAGCCGAAGCTCTTGCCGTGCGAGCGGCCCGTGATCAGGGCCTCGATGTAGTGCGGGTCGTTGACCACGGCCTGCGGGAAGAGCTCCTTGACCCGCAGGGCCTCGTCCAGGAGCCGGCGGCCCTCCAGGGCGCCGAGCGGGTGGTCGGAGCCGTATTCGCTGTAGAAGTTGAAGCTGACCAGATTGCCGTTGTCGGCCATCTTGCGGACGGTGTCCTCGATGTAGCGGATTCCCGGCTCGGTCAGCGCGTACACGAAGGTGGCCCGCGGGTCGCCCCGGTAGTTGTCGAGGGCGGTGTCGATCAGGCCCGAGAAGCGGCGGCCGTTGGGGTGGATGGCGCGGAGCTGGTCGTCGAGGGGGCCGCCGCCGAAGACCGAGATCGCCACCGCCACGTCCTCGAACCCGTCCATGGGCAGGGCGAGGAGTCCGTTGGTGGAGATGGTGACGTAGTCGAGGAGCTCCACGAACGGGCGGATCTTGTCGGGAACGAGGGTGGGCTCACCGCCGATGAGCAGGGCCGAGGTCACCCCGTCGGCCTTGATGCGTTCCACGAAGCCCCGCACCTTGGCGAGATCCCGCTGGTCGGTCACGGCCGTGTCGAAGTCGTGGGCGAAGAACCAGCATCCGTCGCAGCGGATGTTGCAGGCGCCGGTGAGGTGCACCTCGGTGTTGCGCACCGAGCGCCCGAAGTTGCGTAACGCGTCTAACCGGACACCCAGTTCCGGTTCCGCGGAGATCAGCTCGGCGACGCGCGCGCGGATCTCGTCCCGGGTACGGGGGCGTTGTGGGCTCAGGGTGAGGTCGATCGGCTGGGCTGACATGCTGTTTCGGACTCCTGACGTGCGGTGGAAGGTGCTCGGATGTCGGTCGGTCGCCCCGGCGGTGTCAGGAGGGCAGGGACAGGCCCATCTTCTTGACCTTCGCTCCGCCGCGGACCTCCCAGTCGTGCCGCGCGTGTTCGTTCGTACGGGTCCGCAGGCCCCAGCCGACCGCGATCTCGGCCTTCTTCGAGCCCGGGCTGCCGAAGACGTCCAGGGAGTGCGGCCACAGCCGGTCGACCGCCGCCTGGACCTGCTTCTTTCCGTCGCGGTCCTTGACCAGGCCGCGCACGATCCGCGCGCCGTGCGCGATGTGCACCCGCTCGTCCTGGATGACGGTGCGGAAGGAGTCGGCCCAGGGCCGGTAGCTGCTGGCCGACATCTCCTTCAGCAGCTCCATCACCGCGTCCTCGATGAGCCAGGACACCACGCCGCGCTCGGCCCACGTCGTGCTGTTGTGGAAGTCGGCCGACAGGAACAGCTTGCGGCGCTCCTCCAGGGACTGCCGGGACATCTGCGCGGTGTCCACGCCGAGGTCGTTCAGGACGGCGCTGGCCACCTTGAAGTGGTTGATCTCCTCGGCCGCGCGCTCGCAGCACACCTGCCGTTCCTCGGCGTCGGGCGCGAGGGGGTAGAACACCCGGATGTAGTCGTCGGCTCCGGACAGCTCGCCCTCGGCGTGGATGAGCATCTGGCGCGTGGCCATCGACCGGTACTCCTCCGGCATGTCGTGGAATTCCTCCGGGGTACGGACCACGACCACTTCGTCGTCTGCGGGCACCTGGGCCACCTCTCTTCTCGTGGGGTGTGTACGTGTGAGTACGGGGCGCAGGGGGTGCGTGCATGCGCGCGCTGCGCACGGGATCACCGGCGGGCCAGGGCCGCCGGGCGTTTTTCACCCTGGCATCGCCGGGCACGGCCCGTCTTGCAAAAAACGGCCACAGCCGAGCGGCACCTCGCCCGCCTCCGGGAGGGACAGGAGCACGCTGGTCGCCTCGCCGGGCACCCGGTCGACCCGGCTGTCGCCGACGAGCGCGGCGGCGGCCGCACGGTGGCCGAGGAACCCGGCCGGGGTCAGCCCGGTCATGGCCTTGAACTCCCGCTGGAAATGGGACTGGTCGTGGAATCCGCAGGCCAGCGCGGTGGCGCTGGCCTGGTGCCCCCGGGTCAGCAGGGCCAGTGCGTGGCGCAGGCGGGCCACCCGGGTGACCTCCTTGGGCGAGAGGCCGATCTGTTCCCGGAACCGGCGCCGCAGCTGGCGCTCGCTCCAGCCGACCTCCGCGGCGACGCCGCCCAGGGGCACGGGGACCGGCCCGGCCGCGAGCAGCTCCCAGGCCCGCACCACCTGCGGGTTCAGCTCCGGGCCGGGCGCGCGGCCGCCGAAGGGGGAGGAGGAGCCGACGAGCAGGGAGGTCAGATGGGAGTCCAGGAGCGTGAACCGCTCGGCCCACCCGGGGGCGGTGGCGAGGGCCTCGGCCAGGTACCCGGCGTGCCGGCCGCCGAGTACGGAGTCCAGGTCGGCCACCGTGTCCGTGAGCTCGCCCATGTCGACGGCCAGCAGCCGGTGGGCGGCCCAGGGGGTCAGGAAGACCTGCACCCCGTACGCGCGCCCGTCGTGCTCGCCCAGGACGGCGCGGGTGTGCGGACCCGCGAGCAGGGAGGTGAGGGAGCGTGCCGTCCGGCCGCCCGTGGAAGAGGGGGCGAGGGCGGTGGCGTCGGAGCCCGCGGGGTCGGTGACGCGCACCGGCGGGCCGAAGCACACGAGCAGGGTCACCAGCCCGCAGGGCAGCTCCAGCCTGCGGTGGGGCCGGCCCAGGTCGATGCGGTACCCCCGGTACCCCCGCACCCCGGGGCGCAGTCTCTGATGCGGCCGGGCACGGATGACCTCCCAGCCACCCGCCGGACACGTCCACACCTGCACGCCGCGCACGTCCGACATGTCGGCACCCCCCGACACAATCCAACCGGTACCAACTGGCCTAGACCAGCACGGAACCGGCCAGTCCGGGCGGACCGGGACGGGGGTGAACGACGGGCGCGCGCCAACCGCGACGAGCACGGGCTACCCGCGAGTATTGACTAATAGTCAATCCGGCGCCACGCTCGGGGCGAGCGAGCCGTCGTCGTCCTGGCTGTGGGAGGTCTCCCGTGCGTACCGATGAGGAACTGGGCCGGTTGAGTGGGGAGTTGGGAGGCGCTCGGCCTCCCGCGTCGTTCGCGGGGCTGGACGGCGGGGAACTCGCGAGGCTCGCCGACGCCCTGAAGGCGGAGCGGGCGCGCCAGGCCGAGGGGCTGGGCGAAGCCGCCGAGGAGGCGCTCAAGCTGGTGCCCGCCATCGCGCGCGGCGCCGTGCGCAAGGTGCTGTTCCGGTGAGCCGCGCCGAAGTGGAGAAGATCGCCCGGCTGGTGGGCGTGGACGCGGGCGAGCTCGGCTTCCTGCGCGGGCTGCCGGACGAGGACGTACGGGCCTTCCGCGAGCAGGTGAGCGGCGTACTGAACGACGGGGCGCCCGAGATGCTCGACCGGATCGCCGCCGCGACCAAGCTGGTCCCGGCCGGGGTGGCCGCCGCCATCTCGCAGAAGGCGCTCGGACCCCGGCTGGCGGCCGCCGTGGCCGGCCGGCTGGAGGCGGGCCGGGCCGCCGACATCATCGAGAAGCTGCCCGTCTCCTTCACCGCCGAGGCCTGCGGGCACCTCGACCCGCGCAGGATCGCCGGAATCGTCGACCGGCTCGACGAGGGGCTCGTCGTCCGCATCGCCGTCACCCTCGCCGACAAGCGCGACCACCTCACCATGGGCCGCTTCGTCGGCCACATGAGGGACCAGGTGCTCCGCCGCATCCTGGAACAGGTGGACGACGAGGCGGTGTTGCGCGCCGGGTTCTACGTCGACCTGCCCGACCGGCTGCCCCGCATCCTGGAACTGATGGGCGACGACCGGCTCGCCGCGGTCGTACGGGCCGCCTCGGCCGCGGGGCTCTGGGAGGAGGCCCTCGGCATCGCCGCGATGGTCGGCGGCGACCAGCGGCTGCGGATCGCCGAGCTCACCGCCCGCCTCGACGGGGCCGAACTGGATTCGCTCGTGCGGGTGACGCACGCCGAAGGGCTGTGGGAGTCCCTGCTCCCGCTCGTCGCGCTGCTCGGCGGGGACGACCGGCTCGCCGTGGCCCGGCTGGACTCCCTGCGCGATCCCGAGGTCCTGGCCGGAGTGGTACGGGCCGTCGTGGCGACCGCGCTGTGGGGCGAATTCCTGCCGCTGGTCGGCGTGCTGCCCGAGGAGGGCCGCAAGGTGGTGGCCGACGCCGCCGCCACGCTGGGTGACGCCGAACTCGAAGGACTCGTACGCGAGGTCGACAAGCAGGACCTGTGGGAGCTGGTGCTGCCGCTCGTCGAGCTCATGGAGGAGGCGGGCAAGGAGCGGATCTTCGCCCTGCCCGCCTTCCAGGACCAGCAGGGATAAGGGGACTCCCGCTGGT
>NZ_JBSGXB010000410.1:0-5736 GCF_053609185.1 Streptomyces sp. NPDC054956
CACCCGTTGATCGCCCTCCCGCGCAACAGGGTGGCGCTGGACCTGGGACCGGTGGGCCACCGCCCCGCCAGGTGGGAGGACCGACGTGGCGGGGCGTTTCCGGGAGCGGCCGTCCGGGCGGCTGCGGGCCGCCGGCCACCAGCTATCAGCCGTTGGCTACCGGCTGAGCGACCTGAGGGCCGCCGCGTCGTACGGCTTCAGCTCGTCGAAGCGGTTGCCGAGGACCTTCGCCGCCCACTGCGGGTCCTGGAGCAGCGCCCGGCCGACGGCGACCATGTCGAACTCGTCGCGCTCCATGCGGTCCAGGAGGTTGTCGATGTCGCCGAGCGCGGCACCCTCTCCGGCGAAGGCACGGAGGAAGTCGCCGTCGAGACCGACCGAGCCGACGGTGATGGTCGGCAGACCGGTGAGCTTCTTGGTCCAGCCCGCCAGGTTCAGGTCCGAGCCCTCGAACTCGGGGAGCCAGTAGCGCCGGGTGGAGGCGTGGAACGCGTCGACGCCCGCCGCCGCCAGCGGGGCCAGGATCGCCTCCAGTTCCTCCGGGGTCTGCGCGAGCCGCCCGTCGTAGGCCTCCTGCTTCCACTGCGAGTAGCGGAAGATCACCGGGAACTCGGCCGAGACGCGCTCGCGGACCGCGGCCACGACCTCCGCGGCGAACTTCGTACGGGCCACCGCGCTGCCGCCGTAGGCGTCGGTGCGGCGGTTGGTCCGCTCCCACAGGAACTGGTCGAGCAGGTAGCCGTGGGCGCCGTGCAGTTCCACGCCGTCGAAGCCGATCCGCTCGGCATCCGCGGCGGCGTCGGCGAACGCCCCGATGACGTCGTCGAGGTCGGCGCGGGTCATCGCCTTGCCGGTCCCCTCGGTACCGTCGACGCGGATGCCGGAAGGGCCGACGGCGGGCGCGTCCGGGTACGGGTCCTCGCCCTGCTTGCGCACCATGCCTATGTGCCACAGCTGCGGCACGATCGTGCCGCCCGCCTCGTGCACGGCCGCGGCGACCTTCGCCCACCCCGCCAGCTGCTCCTCGCCGTGGAACCGCGGCACCCGGTCGCTCTGCCCGGCGGACTCGTGACCGACGTAGGTGCCCTCGGTGACGATCAGGCCCACACCCGCGGCGGCCCGGCTGGCGTAGTACGCCAGCACGTCCTCGCCGGGCACGCCGCCGGGGGAGAACATGCGCGTCATCGGCGCCATCGCGATGCGGTTGGGGACGGTCAGGCCGTTCAGCCGGACGGGCCGGGACAGGATCTCGGCCGCGCGGGAGGCGGTGGACGTGGTGAGGGTCATGCGGGTCCTCCGGGTTGAGGCTGTGGCTCGTCGGGGTGACAACGAGGAGTGCAGGATACACACGCTATGTATCATGCATATTGCAGTGTCCGGCCGCCGTGGGGTGCCGCCCGCGGGCCGAGCAGTGCGGGGGGCCCAGGGTCCCCGGGTTCACAGGTCCGCGATAATGGAGCGCCGGAAGGGGCTGGAGGCGAAGTGCTGGAGAAACTGGAGCGGGAGCTGATGCTGCTCTCGCGGCACCAGGTGCTTGCCCGGCGCGAGCGCGACCCCGAACGCCTGGAACGGTCGGCGTACCTGCTGCTCAGCCGGATCGACACGCAAGGCCCCATGTCCATCGGGCAGTTGGCGGAGGCATTCGGTCTCGACACCTCGACCGTGAACCGCCAGACGGCCGCACTGCTGCGCTGCGGACTGGCCGAGCGCGTCGCGGACCCGGACGGCGGCATGGCCCGCAAGCTGCGCATCACCGTCGAAGGCGGGCGCCGGCTCGCCGGAGACCGGGAGGTCAACCAGTCCTGCCTGGCCCGAGTGGTCGCCGACTGGTCCCCGGAGGAGGTGCGGGAGCTGGAGGACGTCCTGGTCCGGCTGAACCGCAGCGCCGAGGCGCTCGAGGGACGGTACTGGCCGCGCGCGGAAGAGGGCGACGACACCGGCGTCGCATGCCGGCTGCCGGTCCCGCCGACCTCGCAGGACTCGGCGACTCCCGACCCGTAGGAGCGCCCGCGTCCCGCCCCGCACCGCGCAAACGCCCGGGCTCCGGGCCCTTCCTCCCCCTGCGCTCAGTCGAGGAAGTGGAGCTCGGGCCGGGTCCAGAGGGTGAGGTCGCTGCTGGTGGCGACCGCCAGGGTACGGCCGGAGGGGGAGAAGCCTGCCGCGCGGAGTTCCGAGTACCGGGAGTGGAAGACGTGCCACCACGTCCCTCCCGCGGGGCCTTGGTGTGCCCCGCCGTCGACGGACAGGATGACGCGGTCGAGCGGCCACTCGGGGTTGACCACGTCCAGGGTCCAGCCGTCCGGTGTCGTGCTGTGCAGGCCGCCGCCGAACAGTCCGGCAATGCGCACCGGGACGCCCGCCACAGGGCCGAGCCCGGGGCAGGTGAGCTCCGGGTGGGCGTCGGGGGTGCTCGTTTCGGGGTCGGGATCGCGGTCTCGGGCGATCCGCTCGCCGGTCACCGCGTCGAAGAGTCCATGACCTGCGCTGGACACGACCATGACGAGGTCGTGACCGCTGTCGGGATGAACGGCGAACCCGATGCCGAGCAGCCCCCCGATGGGGGTTCTGTCGTCCAGCACTTGCTGCCACGGCTCCGGAGCCGGCATGACGTCGGCGGCGATGTAGCGCTCGCGCAGCTTCTGCTGGTACTCGCTGATCAAGTCGTCTCCTCGGTGCGATCCGCGTCGAGGGTCTCTCACGCGGCGACCTGCGTCGACCGGAATTTCCGGCGGGCCATCCCGACGATGTCAGGCCCGGACCGGTGCGTGATCCCCTGGGTCGACAGTCAACTGCTCTCTCGCATCGCGGGCTTCAGGTGTCCACCATGCGATCAACCTCTTTGGACGGGTGTCGCGGTCTGCCAAGATGCCTACCAACCAGGTAGGGAAACTAGGGAATTCGGGGGGTGGCCGTGCCAACACCGCGCCACTCGTACCGGATGCCGCCTCTGACCTCTCGTCGACACATCGACCTGGGCCACACCTCCAGCGCCATCTGTCAGCCTGCCTGACATCGCCCGGGCCTGGACCTGGCCCGCGCGTTGGGTGCCGTAAGGGCACTGCGCAGGCTCGCTCCGTAGGCGGGCCGAACCCCCTCGGCCCGCCTCGACGCCGCATGCCTTCGAACGTGCGCGTACGGGCCGGGACTCCACCCCTGGGCATCCGGCCCCGGGCCTTCGGGTCCCGGGCATCCGGTCCCCGGGCATCCGGTCCCCGGGCATCCGCCACAGCCCTGTTCCTCAGCCTGCGACCACGCTCCCGCCGCCGACGACGGGGGGAGCGGATGCCGCGCGTGCCGATGTCTTCCTGCCACCCGTCCCCCTCCGCGCTTCCCTGAACGCCATCCCGCGAAAGGACACCTCCGTGTCTGCCGCAAGACCGCTCAACCCCCTGCGCGCCATCGCCGTCACAGCGGCCCTTCCGCTGCTGCTCACCGCGTGCGGCAACGGCTCCGGGGCCAAGGAGATCGCCGCTCCCCTGAAGGCGGACGTCGCGGCCGACGCCGGCAAGCCGCTGTCGGCTTCCGAGGTCCGCATCGGCTACTTCCCGAACCTGACCCACGCCACCGCGCTCGTCGGTATCCAGGAGGGGCTGATCCAGAAGGAACTCGGCGCCACCACGATCAAGCCGCAGACCTTCAACGCGGGCCCGTCCGAGATCGATGCCCTCAACAGTGGCGCTCTCGACATCGGGTTCATCGGCCCCTCGCCCACGGTCAACGGCTACGCCAAGTCCAAGGGCTCGAACCTGCGGATCATCTCCGGGGCCGCTTCGGGCGGCGTCAAGCTGGTCGTGAACCCGGACAGGATCAAGACCCTGGACGACGTCAAGGGCAAGAGGATCGCCACCCCGCAGAAGGGCAACACGCAGGACGTCGCGTTCCTCCACTGGATCGCCACCAAGGGCTGGACGGTCGACCCGGAGTCCGGCAAGGGCGATGTCACCGTCGTGCGCACGGACAACAAGGTCACCCCGGACGCCTTCAAGCAGGGCACGATCGACGGCGCCTGGGTGCCGGAGCCGACGGCCTCCAAGCTCGTCTCCGACGGCGGCGCGGTCCTCCTCGACGAGGGCTTCCTGTGGCCGCAGAACAAGTTCGTGATCACGAACATCATCGTGTCGCAGAGGTTCCTCAAGGATCACCCGGACGTCGTCGAGGCGGTACTGCGCGGCACGGTGAGGACGAACGCGTGGATCCACGCCAACCAGGACAAGGCCAAGGTCTCCGCCAACGCCGCGCTGAAGGCCCTGAACGGCAAGGAAGTCGAACCGGGCGTCATCCACCCGGCGTGGCCGAGCATCCTCGTCACCGACGACCCGTTGGCGAGCACCCTCAAGACCGAGACCGACTGGGCGGTCAAGGCCAAGTTCATCGAGCAGCCCGACCTGAACGGCATCTACGACCTCAGGCTCCTCAACAAGGTACTCAAGGCGGCCGGCAAGCCCGCGGTCTCCGACGCCGGCCTCGGAGCCAAGTAACCCCTTGGCACCCGTCGCCGGCTTCCGTCCCGCAGGCCGGCCGGCAGCGGGTCTCCGGAACTCGGCCCGTTCACGGGTGTCGAATACGGGACGCCAGGTCCGTCCTGGGTATACCGGTGGACTCAAGGGGCCGCGCGACGCAGAGGGAGTACCGCCATGACGCTTCAGCGGATGGACAACGTCGGCATCGTCGTCGAAGACCTGGACGCCGCCGTCGCCTTCTTCACCGAACTGGGCATGGAGGTCGAGGGCAAGGCGCAGATCGAGGGCCTCTTCGCGGACCAGGCCGTCGGACTCGAAGGGGTCCGCAGCGACATCGCGATGCTGCGGACCCCGGACGGCCACGGCAGGCTGGAGCTCGCGCAGTACCGTAACCCGGCGGCGATCGGCGCCGACGGATCCCACAACCCGCCGCCGAACACGCTGGGCCTGCACCGCGTCATGTTCGCCGTCGACGACATCGACGACACCATCGCCCGGCTCCGCCTCCACGGCGCCGAGCTGATCGGCGAGGTGGCGCAGTACGAGGATTTCTACCGCCTCTGCTACCTCCGCGGTCCCTCGGGCATCCTCCTCGCCCTGGCCGAACAGATCAGCTGACGCCCCTCCTGCCCGCAGTTGCCGCGGCGGGCGGGACCGGAACCCGGCCCGGTCCGCGCCACGCCCGCGTCCTTGCATCCTGGTCGGCCGGGGGGCGCCGGGCTATCGGCCGGCGGCGGGACGTTGCCGGGCCCTGGTGCGCGGGTGCTGGGGCCGGGCAGGCTAGGTTGCGGGGATGAGTCTCCTTGATGATGTGGCCGAACGTGACGGCTGGCGGTGCTGGGTCTGTGACGAGCCGGTCGACCCCGACGAGTCGGTGAACGACCCGCGGGGGCCCAGCGTCGACAGCCGGACCACCGACCGGAAGGCCAAGGTCGCCGAGCGGCTCGCGCACCGCGGGTGCAACACCCGCAAGGGCGCGGTCAAGGTGGTCATCGCCTGGCCGGAGAGCCTGTACGTGGTCGAACCCGCGCCGCTGATCACCGTTGCCGAGAGGCTGGAGCGCAAGGGAGGCCGCGAGATGGTGGGCCGCTGTCCGACCAAGAAGGACGCCCAGGCGGCAGCGGATTGGCTGGTGGACCGGTTCTCCCGCCTGGTACCGGGACTGCCCGTGACCGCCGCCGTCGAGCCGGGCGGCGGCCAGTTCCTCGTCATCCTGTCCACCGGCCGCCGCTGATCGGGGATCACCCGCGGCCACTGGAAGTTGATCGGGCCGTAC
>NZ_JBSGXB010000411.1:0-5692 GCF_053609185.1 Streptomyces sp. NPDC054956
CCCCAATGTCGGCAAGTCGACCCTCTTCAACGCCCTCACCGGCGCCCACCAGCGCGTCGGCAACTGGCCGGGCAAGACCGTCTCCGTCGCCCGGGGCGACTGGCGCGCACCGAGCGGCCGCCGCCTGCGCGTCGCCGACCTGCCCGGCTCCTACAGCCTGTTGCCCGACTCCCCGGACGAGGCCCTGGTGCGCGACGTACTGACCGCGCCGGCGGGTGAGCGGCCCGACGCGGTGGTCTTCGCCCTCGACGCGGCGAACCCGGCCCGCAACCTGTACCTGCTCTCGCAGATCCTCGACACCGACATCCCCGTCGTCGTCGCGCTCACCATGACCGACGTGGCCGCCCGGCGCGGCACGCCCCCCGACCCCGACGCGCTGGCCCGCGAGCTCGCGCTGCCCGTCGTACCGGTGGAGGGGCGTACGGGGACCGGGCTGGACCTGCTCGCCGACGCCGTCACCGATGCCCTGGAGCCCGTGCCGTACGGGCCGTCGCGGGCGCGGCGGGCCGGGCGGACCTCGGCCTGGGCGGCCGGCTCGCCCGTGGCCGCCGAGCTGGCGGCCCTCGCGGAGGAGGCCTCCGGGCGGACCCCGCACCCCGCGCGCTGGCTGGCCGTCGGCCTGCTCTGCGGGGAACTGCCGCCCGCCGTACCGGCGGAGCTGGCCGAGCGGGCCCGGGCGGCGGCGGACCGGCTCGCCGAACGGCCTGCTTCGGACGCCGGCTCCGACTCGGCGGAAGGCGGCCACGACGGCCTCGACGCGGACGCCGAACTGCTGGTCGCCGAAGCGCGCTACGCCTGGGCGCACGCCGTCGTCGAGCGCGCCGCGCCCCGCCCCGCGCGGGCCCGGCCCACGTTCACCGACCGCGTGGACCGGCTGCTGCTCTCCCGCTCCTTCGGCATCCCGTTCTTCCTCGCCGTGATGTGGGGCGTCTTCCAGGCCACCACCGCGCTGGCCAAACCCTTCCAGGACGGCCTCGGCGACTTCGTCTCCGGGCCCGTCAGCGGCGGCGCCGACCGGCTCCTGGAAGCCGTCCGCGCCCCCGGCTGGCTGACCGGCCTGCTGGTGGACGGCCTGATCAACGGGGTGGGCCAGCTGCTCACCTTCGTCCCGTTGATGATCATCATGTTCCTGCTGCTGGCCCTGCTGGAGGACTCCGGCTACTTCGCCCGCGCCGCCTTCGTCGCCGACCGGCTGATGCGCACCCTGCGACTGCCCGGCCGGGCCTTCCTCCCGCTGGTCGTCGGCTTCGGCTGCAACGTTCCGGCCCTCGCCGGCACCCGCATCCTCAACCGCCGCTCGCACCGGCTGCTGGTCGGCCTGCTCATCCCGTACATGAGCTGCACCGCCCGGCTGGCCGTGTACGTGATGATCGCCGGTGTCTTCTTCGGCTCGAACTCCGGCACCGTCGTCTTCTTCCTGTACGTCGCCTCCGTGCTGCTGGTCGTCGGCATGGGCCTGATCCTGCGGCCCCTGCTCTTCCGGGACATGAAGGAGGAGCCGCTCGTCCTGGAGCTCCCCCCGTACCGGCTGCCCACCCTGCGGGTCACCGGCGCCCAGGTGTGGCAGAAGCTCGCGGCCTTCCTGCGCACCGCCGGCGGCATCATCGTGGCCACGGCCGCGGCCGTCTGGCTGCTGATGGCCGTCCCGGCCGGCGCCGGCCACGGAGGCTTCGGCAAGGTCGACGTCGAGAGCAGCGTGTTCGGTACGGTCACCCGCGCGGCGGCGCCCCTCGTGGCCCCGGCCGGCTTCGGCGACTGGCACGCCACGGCGGCGCTCGGCACCGGTCTGATCGCCAAGGAGGGGGTGATCTCCACCCTCGCCCAGACCTACTCGGCCGAGGAGGACGGCGATCCCCGGCTCACCGCGAGCCTGCACGCCACCTTCGAGGAGTCCTCGGGCGGCCACCAGCGAGCGGCCGCGCTCGCCTTCCTGGTCTTCATCCTGGCCTACACCCCCTGCATGGCCACCCTGGCCGCGCAGCGCGCCGAGATCGGCACGAGGCTGACCGCGATCGGCTTCGGCATCCAACTGGCGGCGGCCTGGCTCCTGGCGGTCGGCGTCTTCCAGATCGCGAGGCTGGTGTGGTGAGGGGGCGGGGCGGGACCGCTGGGACCGGCGGGACCGGCGGGAGTCCCCGCGCGTCCGCTGCGAACGAGCCCGGCATGCTGCGCACGCTGCTGCGAGCCTTCGAGGAGGCCGCCCCCGGCGAGGGGCTCGCGCAGATCGCCGACCGGCTGGGCATGGGCCGGGCCGAGGCCGCGGACCTGGCCGCGTACTGGGTCCGCAAGGGGCGCCTGCGGCGCGAGGAGATCGGCGCCCCGGACTGCTCGGGCTGTTTCTTCGCCTCCCGCTCCTGCACCACCTGCCCGAGCGGCGGCCCCGCGCCCGCGCGGCCGGCCCTGATCGCGCTGAGCCCCGTACGCCCCGTACGCCGTACCGACTGACCCGAACGCCTCCCCCGTCCGGGGGAGTCGCGGGCACGGGGACGTCCCCCTGCGCCGGGGGACGGGCAGGCTTGCGGGTATGCGACAGCAGTACGACACGTCAGCGCCCCCGCCGGCCTTCTCGCTCGCCGACGCCTTCACCCTGCGCACCGCTCTGGACGCCCTCGGCGGGGTGCGCGGCCTCGACACCCTCGACGCGGCCTGCGGGCACGGTTCCACCACCCGGCTGCTGGCGAGCGGCGGGGCGCGTCGGACGGTGGGTGTCGACAGCTGCCCCGAGCGCATCCGGCAGGCCAGGAAGGGCGGGGGAGACGTCGAGTACGTCGTCGCCGAGGCCGAGGGCATCCCGGCGCTGGGCCCGTTCGACCTGGCCACCGCCGTGTACCTGTTCAACCAGGCCCACGACCGGCCCGCCCTGCACGCCATGTTCCGGGCCGTGCGCGCGGGCCTTCGCCCCGGCGGACGGCTCCTCGCCATCGTCCCCAACCCGGGCGCCTTCCCGTACGCGGACTGGTCGCCGTACGGGATCAGCGTCGTCGAGCGGGCTCCGGGCGGGGACGCGCCACTGCTGCGGGCCCGGCTGGAGACCGATCCGCCGGTCCCCTTCGAATGCCGGGAGTGGGCCCACGCCGACTTCGCGGAGGCCGCCGCCGACGCCGGCTTCTCGACCGTCGCCTGGCAGCCGACCCGGACTCCGCCGGCCTGCGAGACCCGCGACGAGACGTACTGGGCCCGCTACCGCACGGCCCCGGTGGGCTCCCTGATGAACTGCGTGGCCTGAGCGGCGCCCCGGCCCCGGCCCCCGTTACCGGCGCCTCGGCCTCAGCCTCCGCCCGCCGCTCGGGCCTCCGCGCGGGCCTCCGCGCGGGCCTCGGCTCAGGCCTCGGCCGCCGCGATGCGGATCAGCTCCACGATCCGGTCGCGGGCCGCCCTGCCCTCCGGGAGGGGCAGCAGCGGGTACACGTGCGGCAAACCCGGCTCCTCGTGGAACTCCACCTCGGCGCCGGCCGCCCGGGCCCTGAGCAGCAGTTCGCGGCTGTCGGTCGTCAGGACGTCCCGGGTGCCCGTGAACACCGTCATGGGGGCCAGCCCCGCGAACGACCCGTGCAGCGGGCTCACCCGGGGATCGTCCGCCGCCAGGTTGCCCGCGTACAGCCGCCCGGCCTCGCGCAGTCCGGGGCGGGCCAGCATCGGGTCGCCCGCCTCGAGGGCCGCCTGGTCGGGGTGGCTCATGGACACGTCCAGCCAGGGCGAGATCAGCACGATCCGGGACGGCTGCGCCCCGGTCCGCTCGCGCAGCCGCTGGGCCGCGGCCAGCGCCAGCCCGGCGCCGGCGGAGTCCCCGATGAGCACCGTGCCGCCCGCGCCGCCGCTCGCGATCAGACCGCTGAGCAGGTCGGCGGCGACCGGGACGGTCCGGTCGGCGGTTCCGCGCGGGGCCAGTATGTACGCCGGCACGACGACCCGGGCCCGGGCCTCCGTCACCAGGGTCCTGATCAACGACCAGTGCGGCCGGACCAGCTCGTTGATGTACCCGCCGCCGTGCACGTAGAGAACCTGCGCGGCCGGCTCGGTCCCGCGCGGAGAGACGTCGTACACGGGCCAGGCCCCGACGAAGGTCCGCGAGACCTCCGCGATCCGGCCCAGCGAACGCGGCGGCAGATGCGACGCCGGCCTGCGCGCCGACTGCGCCACCCGGGTGCGGACCGCCTCGGCGCTCCCGAACCGTCTTCGCCGCCCCGCCGCGATCAGCGCGACCGAAAGCGCCCTGCTGCGCAGACTCGGCACGCCCCTCACCTCCCCGTTCCCGGCCCGGACCGCTCCCCGGCCCCTGTCCGTCAACCCAGGAGCATAGGCGTGAAGCTGGCCTGTGGACCCGCTTAAGAAATCCTCGATGGACTGATCACCTCGCAGGTCGGCAGATTGGTGTCGTCCGCACGCTGCCGGGCCCGCACGCCCGTAGCGCTTCCTTCCGCATGCCTGGAGCCACCCCCATGAAGGCACTCGTCAAGCACAAGGCCGAGCCCGGGCTGTGGCTCATGGACGTTCCCGAGCCCGAGTACGGCCCCGGCGACGTGCTGATCAAGGTGCTGCGCACCGGCATCTGCGGGACGGACCTGCACATCCGCTCCTGGGACGGCTGGGCGCAGGGCGCCGTCAAGACCCCGCTGGTGCTCGGCCACGAGTTCGTCGGAGAGGTCGCCGCGCTCGGCGCGGGCGTCACCGGCATCGAGGTCGGCGCGCTGGTCAGCGGCGAGGGCCACCTGGTGTGCGGTACGTGCCGCAACTGCCTGGCCGGCCGCCGTCACCTGTGCCGCAGCACGATCGGGCTCGGCGTGGGCCGCGACGGCGCGTTCGCCGAGTACGTGGTGCTGCCCGCGCAGAACGTGTGGGTGCACCGGACCGCGGTCGACCTCGACGTCGCGGCGATCTTCGACCCGTTCGGCAACGCCGTGCACACCGCGCTCTCCTTCCCGCTGGTCGGCGAGGACGTACTGATCACCGGCGCGGGCCCGATCGGGATCATGGCGGCGGCCGTGGCCCGGCACGCCGGCGCGCGCAACGTCGTCATCACCGACGTCAGCCCGGAGCGCCTCGAGATCGCCCGCAAGGCCGGCGCCACGCTCGCGCTCGACGTCTCGAAGGCCACGATCGCCGACGCGCAGGCGCAGCTCGGCCTGCGCGAGGGCTTCGACGTCGGCCTGGAGATGTCCGGCCGCGGCGAGGCGATGCGCGACATGATCGACAACATGACGCACGGCGGCAAGATCGCCATGCTCGGCCTGCCCGCGCAGGAGTTCGCGGTCGACTGGGCCAAGGTCGTCACCTCGATGATCACGATCAAGGGCATCTACGGCCGCGAGATGTTCGAGACCTGGTACGCGATGACCGTGCTGCTGGAGGGCGGGCTCGACCTCAGCCCCGTCATCACCGGCCGGTACGCCTACGGGGACTTCGAGGCCGCGTTCGACGAGGCGGCGACCGCCCGCAGCGGCAAGATCATCCTGGACTGGACCGCCTAGGTTCCGCCCGGGGCGAGCTGCCCTGAAGACCCGGGCCGGTCCGGCGCCGTTACCGGCGTCGGGTCGCCGCCCCGGTCCTGCCCGTTCGCGATCCACAGACCATTTCCCTCCGGCCGGGGGGGGCCCCCCCCCCCCCCCCCCCCCCGGGGGGGGCCCCCCCCCCCCCCACCACCCCGCCCAACGCACACCCCCCAAAATAATCAAAACACCCCGCGCACACCCGC
>NZ_JBSGXB010000412.1:0-5684 GCF_053609185.1 Streptomyces sp. NPDC054956
AGACGGTACGGGGGCGGGCTTGAACAACCCGCCCCTCAGGCCGCACTGTTGGCCGAGATCCGTTCATATCGTCAGGAGACCAGGCTTGTCCTCCGATCACGCACGCGCGCACGTCATCGACCCCGCCGGCGGCTGCCCGCACGCCCTCAACGCCCGGCTGCGCGCCCAGGGCGCCGTAGCCGAAGTGGTGCTCCCCGGCGGTGTACCCGGCGCGGTCGTCCTCGGCCACGAGGCGCTGAAGGAGTTCCTCGCCCACCCCGACGTCGCCAAGGACGCCCGGCACTTCGGCGCCCTCCACGACGGCACCATCGCCCCGGACTGGCCGCTGCGCGTCTTCGCCAACGCCCAGGGCATGCACACCGCCGACGACGCCGACCACCGCCGGCTGCGCTCGCTGGTCGGCAACGCCTTCACCGTCCGCCAGGTGGAGCGGCTGCGGCCGCGCGTGGAGGAGCTGACGGCCGGGCTGCTGGACGACCTGGAGCGCGCGGCGGAGCAGGACGCCGACGGGGTCGCCGACCTGCGCACGCACTTCGCGCTCCCGCTCCCGATGAGCGTGATCTGCGAACTGCTCGGCGTGGACCCCGAGCACCGGGGCCGGCTGCACGAGCTGTCGAACAAGGTCATCATCGCGACCGACACCACCCCGGCCGAGGTCATGACGGCCGTACGGGAGCTCGTCGAGCTGATCGGCGCGATCGCGGCGGCCCGCCGGGCCGCGCCGGGCGAGGACCTGACGAGTGCGCTGATAGCCGCCCGCGACGGAGACGGCGACCGGCTGAGCGAGGCCGAACTCATCGGCACCATGCGGCTGATGCTGGTCGCTGGCCACGAGACCACCCTCAACCTGATCAGCAACGCCGTCCGCGCCCTGTGCACCCACCGCGACCAGCTCGCGCTGGTCCTGGAGGGCGGGGCCACCTGGTCGGACGTGGTCGACGAGACCCTGCGCTTCGACGGCCCGGTCAGCTGGTTCCCGTTCCGCTACCCGACCCGGGACCTCGAGATCGACGGGACCGTCATCCCTCAGGGCACCCCGGTCCTCGCCGGATACACGGCCGCCGGCCGCGACGAGGCCTTCCACGGCCCGGACGCCGACCGCTTCGACGTCACCCGGCCCACCGCCGCGCGCAGCCTCGCCTTCGGACACGGCGCCCACTACTGCGTCGGCGCGCCGCTCGCCCGGCTGGAGGCCACCATCGCCCTGGAGGCCCTCTTCACCCGCTTCCCGGACCTCGACCTGGCCGTGCCCGAGGCCGAACTCCCGCACCAGCGCAGCTTCATAGGCAACAGCGTGGAGTCGCTGCCGGTCCGCCTGACGGGCAAGTAGGAGGAGCGCCGCGCCCCGGGGGACCGTTGTTCTCTCGGGGCGCGGCCCTTCGCGGTACGGCCCTGCGCGCTACGGGCCTGCGCGCTACGGGACCGCGGCCGGCGGCGAGACCTCCGTGCTCAGCCACCCCAGCGCGTCGGGGTACATCCCGATCCAGGTCTGGAAGTTGTGCCCGCCCTGCGGCCGGACCAGGGTCTTGACCCGGACCCCGGTGCCCTCCGCCGCCTCGGCGAAGGCGGCGAGCTGCTGCGGCGGGCTGTCCTTGTCCTGCGCGGAGGTGGCCAGGAAGAGGCCGGTGTCCGCCTTCTTCGTGTGCCGGACCAGCCACATCGGGCTGTTGCGCTCCCGCAGCACCGGGTCGGCCAGCACCCCGGAGTCCCCGGTCAGCGGATCCGGGTCCAGGGCCGCGCCCGCCCGGAACGCCTTCGGGTACTGGAGCGGAAGCTTGGCCGCGCAGAACGCCCCGGTCGAGATGCCCATCAGCCCCCAGCCCTTCGGTTCGGGCAGGGTGCGGAAGTTCTTGGAGACCAGGTCCGGCACGTCCTCCGCGAGCCAGTCGGCCACCTTGCGCTGCGGGGTGTTCGAGCAGTCGGTGTTGACCCCGCCGGGGTACAGCTCGGGGATGACCAGGATGAAGGGGTGCGCCGCGCCCAGCTGGACCAGCTGCTGGAGCGCGCCGGGCATGTCGCCGAGGTCGATCCAGGTGCGGGGCGAGCCCGGGTAGCCGTGCAGCAGCATCAGCACGGGGAAGCGGGTCTTCTCCGAGCCCGGGGCGTCGTACTCCGGGGGCGTCCACACGATCACCTGGCCGGCGAGCTTCGAATGGGAGCCGCGGAAGTACGTGCTGCGGGTGCCGTCGCCCCCCAGGGTGAACTTGGCCCGCCCCAGCGGCGGCCCGGTCATGGCCGAGTTCGTCCCGGTGTCGGTGCCCAGCAGGTCGTCCCAGGAGGAGTAGAGGCCGTAGCTCCCGTTGATCCAGGTGGCCACCACGCAGATGGCCGTGAGCTGGCACAGGCCGATCATCACCAGCCGGGCCGGCCAGCGCACCCAGCCCGGGCCGGGAATCCGGTTCCACAGGAGCAGCGCGGCCAGCATGGCGAGCCCGGTGACGACGAGCAGAGTGACGAGGAACGACGTACTGGTCAGCTCCACTGCGCCGGCTCCTGACGTGCGGGACCACTTTCACCGTAATATCCGGACAATACGTTCGATCCGGGGCGGGTGCCGCCCCGGCGAGGCGTGAAACGCGGCATGTCGGCCGGGGGAGTGACGGGCTCCGCCGGTCGGGGACGGTGTCCTGGGGTAGATTCGCCGCCTGTTCACCGGCGCGGTACCGGAGGTTTCGCCCGCCCTGGTGTCGTATACGGCATGATCGACGGGGATATGCGGAACACTCCGAAAAGAACCAATCGCCGGATGCAGTCCGGGGCGCGCCCGGGGCTGTCGCCGACGCTCGCGGCGCGCGCGGTCTACCAGGTCAAACTGCTGGTCGACCCCGAGCAGGTGCTGGACGCCGACGGCCTGCCCACGGACGCGGCGGCCACCGCCCTGTCCCTCGGCGAGCCCGGCCGCGTCGAGGTCGCGCAGTACGTGGACGACGCCGGGAAGAGCCTGAACGGCCAGGGCTGGATCGTGCGCATCCGGCGCCACGACGACGAGAACCGCGTCCGCCTCGCCTACAAGGCCCGCTTCGACATCTCCGGCGACGGCTCGGACCCGGCCGAGGTGCGGCGCGTGATGGACCGGGCCGGCGAGCACAACTTCGCCACCGGCGACGGGAACTACCGGGTCCAGGTCAATCTCAGCCACACCCGCGCCACCCTCGACCTCACCAACAAGAAGTGCCGCCCGGTCCCGGGGCTGGCCCCCGGCGAGCTCCCCGGCCTGGAGGCCTCCCGGGCCCTCGTCCTGGACCGGCTCCCCGGAAAGCTCGCCCGGTGGGGTGCGAAACCGGCCGGATGGGCGGAGGCGGTCACCGCTTCTTCCCGTCTCCACGGCCCCGTGAGCCAGGCGAACTATCCTGGCCGCATGCTCGATCACGCGATGGAGACACAAGTCAGCCGGCTGTGCTCCGCCTCCGGGGACCCGACCTGGTTCGCGGAGATCACCGCCAAGGCGCACACCTTGCGGGAAGCCGTCGAACTGCGCTCCGACATGATGGGCAAGCTCCGGGCCGAGGGCTGGCTGCTGGAGCGCGACGCCTACAAGACCGATCTCGTCCTCGGCCTGTGAAGGCGTCCGGGTCGGGTCCGATAGGCGTGGGCCCGGTACATGGGGGCCCGACGCAGGTGGGTCCGGTACGCGTGGGTCCGGTACGCGTGGCCCATCTGGCCGACCTGCACATAGGGTCCGCCCTGAAGGGGCTGGCGGAGTACCCCGGGGCGCCCGCGACAGACCCGTACGAGGCTCCGTACGAGGCCCTGCGCGCGGCCGTGCGCCACATCACCGGGGACGGCTACCACGCGGTGCTCCTCGCCGGGGACGTCTTCGACCGCCGGCACGCCGACGCCCGCGCGCTGGCCGCCTGCCAGGACGCGCTCGCCGCCTTCCACGAGGCGGGCCTGCGCACGGTCGTGGTCTCGGGCAACCACGACGCGGAGAGCCCGCTGCCGCACAAGCTGCACCTTCCGCCGTCCGTGCGCTGGCTCGCGGCGGACGCCCCCGAGTCGGTGTCCTGGCCCGACCTCGGGATCACCGTCCACGGCCAGTCCGTGGGCGACCCCGACGAGCGCCGCGACCTGGCCGCCGGATATCCGCGCCCGGTCCCCGGCACCGTCAACATAGGGCTCCTGCACACCAGCCTGCACGGCGCCTGGAGCCGCCGGATCTGCGCACCCACCGACCCGGGGACCCTGGCGCGCGCCGGATACGACTACTGGGCGCTCGGCCACGTCCACCACCGGCTCGTCCCGGACACCGGCGCGTTCGCGGTGTACCCGGGCAACACGCACGCCCGGGGCCCCGGCGAACGGGGCGGGCGCGGCTTCACCGAACTGCGGATAGGGGGCGGCGCCGGGGCGGCGGACCTCCGGACGGACGCCGGCGGCAGCGGCAGTGGCCGGACCTGGGCCGGTGGCCGCATCGAGATCCGGCAGGTGGACACCGCCCCGGTGCGCTACGAGGACCTCCACCTCCCGTCCGCGGAGAGCGCCGAGGCCGACCTGCGGGCCCGGTTCGCGGAGGTCCCGCGGCCGCGCGCCGGCGGCGCCGTCGTGTGGACCCTCACCGCGGCCACGCCTCCCGCCCTGCTGAGCACGGCCCGCGCCCTGGCCGGCCCGGGCATGATGATCTGCCCCGCGCCCGGGAGCCCGGCGGCCTGAGGCGAGCGGGACCGGCGTTCCCCCTCAGCGGGACCGGACGCGCACCGTCACCGAGTGCCAGCCGGTGGCCCCGTCAGGGACCGTTCCCCGCCGTTCCCCCGTCTGCACGGCCCCCGTCCGGTCCGTGGCGCGGACCTCCAGGGTGTGCGGGCCGGGGGTCGCCTCCCACGGCCACACCCACTGGCGCCAGGTGTCGTCGCCGTCCGCGTCCCCGAGCCGGGCCTCCTGCCACGGGCCCTCGTCCACCCGTACCTCGACCCGTGCGATGCCCCGGTGCTGCGCCCACGCCACCCCGGCGACCGCCACCCGGCCCGGCGCCGGTTCGGCGGAGGGCCGCGGGGTGTCGATGCGCGACTGGGTCTTGACCGGGCCCTGCGCGGCCCAGGACCGGCGCACCCAGTAGGCGTCGTACGCGGCGAAGGTGGTCAGCCGCAGCTCGCTCAGCCACTTGCACGCGGAGACGTAGCCGTACAGGCCCGGCACGACCATCCGTACCGGGAAGCCGTGCGCGAAGGGGAGTGGCTCGCCGTTCATCCCGAAGGCCAGCAGCGCGTCCCGGCCGTCCATCACGGCCTCGACGGGGGTGCCGAGGGTCATCCCGTCCACGGAGCGCGCCACCAGCTGATCGGCCGGACCGCCCTGCGACGGCGGCCGCACCCCGGCCTCGCGGAGCAGGTCGGCGAGGCGTACGCCGAGCCAGCGGGCGTTTCCCGCGTACGGGCCGCCGACCTCGTTGGACACGCACGTCAGGGTGACGTCGTGCTCGACCAGCGGGCGGGCGAGCAGCTCGCGCAGGCCGAGGTCGAGGGGCTTGGTGACCCCGTCGCCGTGGATGCGCAGCCGCCAGGCGTCCGCGTCCACGCGCGGGACGACCAGGGCGGTGTCCACGCGGTAGAAGTCGCGGTTCGGGGTGATGAAGGGGGAGGCCCCGGGGATCCGCAGATCCGCCCCGGCCGGGACCGGGGGCGCCGGCACGGAGGGCGCCGGGAGGACGAAGCCGGCCCGGGAGCCCGTGGCCCCCGCCGAGCCGAAGG
>NZ_JBSGXB010000413.1:0-5645 GCF_053609185.1 Streptomyces sp. NPDC054956
CGGGCCATGCGGGCCTCGCCGGGCGTGCGTTCCTCTGTACGTAGGAAGGGGTCGGCCGGGTCGACGCGGCGGTGGCAGACCGGGCAGCCGGTGTAGTCGGCGCCGTCCCAGCAGGAGCGGCAGATCAGGTGGGCGCACGGGGAGACGGGGTGCACGGAGCCGGTCCCGGCGCACAGGACGCACGGCTGGCCGGGCTCCTGGAGCAGCAGGGAGAAGACCCGGTCGACGTACCAGCGCTCGGTGTCGCGCGGAATGGAGAAGGGGAAGCGGCGGAAGAGCGGCTTGTGCACCCGGTCGGAGCCCATGAGCCCGTCCACGAGCGCCAGCAGGCGCGTGCGCTCCTCGGCGAGGTCGGTCGGCGCGAGGACGGCCAGGGCCGCGTACAGCTCCCGGCTCATGGCGTGGCCGCGTTCCAGCAGCTCGCCCTCCAGCGGGCGGACCCCCGTGGTGCCCGGCGAGGCGGCGGCCGGCGGCCGGTCGACGTAGACGGTCTGGAGCCGGCGCAGCATGAGCGAGTCGACGGGTCGGGCGGCGGGCACGGTCGGCACGGTGGTGGGTCTCCTCCGGAAATGAAAACGGGGGCGGAGAGTGGGCGCGCGGGTTCTTTACAGGAAGGTGAGAAGGATGCGCGCCGGGGAGCCGCCCCCGTGCAACCGATCCCATCACGGAGGGCCGCGAGGCGGCAAACCGATTACCTGCCCGGTGAGAGCAGGGCCTGTACCAGCGCCCGTACCGACAGCAGGAACAGCCGCTCCGGGTCCACCGGCCGGGCCAGCGCGCGGGCCAGCGGCGGGTCGTGCGGGGCGCCGGAGGGGTCCCAGAGCTCGCTCTCGGCGGGGGACTGGGCGGGGGAGCGTTCGCGGTTCCGCTCCACCAGGACGAAGCCGATGATCTGGAACTGGATGGCGCGCACCGCGTCGGCGGCCCGGGCCCCGCGCAGGCCGGCCGCGTGCACCTCGTGGACCAGGGCCTGCTGGGCGGGCAGGAACATCCGGTCGGTGAGGCCGCGCTCGTGGACCATCGCGATCAGGTGCGGGCGCTCGCGCAGTTCGCGGCGCAGGATCCGGGCCACCGACAGGACCCGGTCGCCGGGGTTGCGGCCGACCGGGCGGATCGCGCCCATGTCCTGCACGGTGCGCTCCACGAGGGCGTCGAGCAGGGACTCGCGGTTGCCGACGTGCCAGTAGATGGAGGTCACCGCCGTGCCCAGCTCGGCGGCGAGCTTGCGCATGGTCAGGGCGGCCGGGCCGTGCTGTTTGACGAGCGAGGCGGCCGCGTCCAGGACCTCGTCGCGGGTCAGCGTGGTTCTGGCCATGTCAGCCGTCCAACTTTCTGTCGATCCGTCAGATCAGGTGCGTGCAGGGGTCTTTACCCTTCATCGGTCCCGGTGTAACTGTGTTACAGAACCGACTGCGTCCTAGACGAGGATGGTGCGATAGATGGCACGCGTACGGTACGGAGCGCGAACCGAGGCGGAGATCGCGGCGTCGCGCGAGAAGAGTTCCAAGCTCCCGGACATCTGGTCCACCGGTGTGGTGGCCGTCTGGGAGAGCGACCCGGACGTGGTGGCGGCGGTCCTGCCGCCGCCGCTGAAGCCCGCCGACCGGCCCCTGGTGCGGGCCAACATCAGCAAGGTCGACCTGCCCGGCTACCCGCTCGGCGCCGGCTCGGTGGCCGTCGCCGCCCAGCACGGCGGGGTCGAGGGCTGGTACCCGCTGGTCATGCCGATGAGCATGGAGCGCGCCCTGATCGGCGGCCGCGAGGTCTTCGGCGAGCCGAAGAAGCTCGGCGAGATCACCGTCGAGCGCGAGGGCCTCGTCGTACGGGCCTCCCTCGCCCGGCACGGGATCGCCTTCGTGGAGGTGCGCGGGGCCGTGGACCGCGAGCTGCCGCTCCCCGAGCCCACCACGAAGACCGACTTCTACTTCAAGTTCCTCCCCGCGGTGGACGGTTCGGGCTTCGACGCCGATCCGGTGCTCGTGCACTGCACGCGCAACGAGAAGGTCCGCAAGCTGGAGCACATCACCGGCGACGTGGTGCTCCGGGAGTCGATGTACGACCCCGTCGCCGACCTCCCCGTACGCCGCATCGTCGAACTCACCATCGGCGAGAAGACCACCGACCAGAAGGGCAAGGTCGTCGAGCGGGTCAGCGCCCAGGCCCTGCTCCCGTACATCCACCAGCGCTACGACGACCCGATGCAGATCCTCGACGGGCCGCCCGAGGGGAGTGTGTGACATGCGACTCGAACCAGGACAGGTGGCCGTCGTCACCGGAGCCGCCAGCGGCATCGGCCTCGCCATGGCCCGCCGCTTCGCCGCCGAGGGACTGAAGGTGGTCCTCGCCGACGTGGAGGAGGGCGCCCTGCGCAAGGCCGCCGACGAACTCGCGGCCGAGGGCGCCGAGGTGCTCGCCAAGATCGTCGACGTCAGCGACCGCGACTCCGTGATCTCGCTGGCCGACGCCGCGTACGAGACCTTCGGCGCCGTGCACGTGCTCTGCAACAACGCGGGCGTCGGCTCCGGCGCCGAGGGCCGCATGTGGGAGCACGAGCCCAACGACTGGAAGTGGGCCTTCTCCGTCAACGTGTGGGGCGTCTTCCACGGCATCCAGGCCTTCGTCCCCCGCATGATCGCGGCCGGCGGCCCCGGCCACGTCGTCAACACCTCCTCCGGCGACGGCGGCATCGCCCCGCTGCCCACCGCCTCCGTGTACGCGGTCACCAAGGCGGCCGTGGTCACCATGACCGAGTCGCTCTACGCCCACCTCAAGGCCGAGGGAGCCGCCATCGGCGCCTCCGTCCTCTTCCCCGGACCGCACATGCTGCGCACCGGCCTGTGGGAATCGCACCGCAACCGGCCCGACCGGTACGCGAAGGAGCGCCCGCGCAAGTCCCCGTACCGCAGCCTCGACCAGTACGAGGCCGCCATGAAGCAGGCCGGGCACGAGGTGAACTTCACGCCCGTCGAGGACGTCGCCGACCACGTCGTGGACGGCATCCGCGCCGACCGCTTCTGGATGCTGCCGGACAGCGAGCACAGCGACCGGCAGATCCGCGCCCGGTCGCAGTCGATGCTCGACCGCGCCAACCCCGCCTACCTGGAGAGCTTCATCCTCGACTGAGGGACGACATGACCGCCGAGAACGCGTACGAAGACCCTTATCTGATCATCTCCTCCGACTGCCACGCGGGCCTGCCCACCGAGCAGTACCGCCCCTACCTGGACAGCGCCTTCCACCCCCAGTTCGACGAGTTCCTGGGCGAGCGCGACGCCCGCCGCGCCGAGGCCACCAAGCTGGGCGTCCGCAACGAGGCCTTCGCCGAGAAGTGGTTCCACGACCACGAGGAGGGCCTGCGGGGCGGCTGGGACGTCGCCCAGCGGCTGAAGGAGCTCGACGGCGACGGCGTGGCCGCCGAAGTCGTCTTCCCCGACGCCGACGCCGTGGACAGCCAGACCGCCGCCCCCTTCGGGGTCGGCCTCGGGCTCTCCGGCGACCAGGACCCCGAACTGGGCATGGCCGGCGCCCAGGCGCACAACCGGTGGCTCGCCGAGTTCGTCTCGGAGAACCCCGAACGGCACTGCGGGGTCGCGCTGCTGCCCATCACCGGCGAGCCGGACAAGGTCGTCGCCGAGATCCACCGCGCCAAGGAATCCGGGCTCGGCGCCCTGATGATCCCCGCGATGTGGGTGGACAAGGCGCCCTACCACGACCGCCGTTACGACCCGGTGTGGGCGGCCGCCGCCGAGACGCAGATGCCGATCGTCACCCACTCGGGATCCTCGCCGCGCCACGAGTACGGCGACCACCTGGGCATCTTCGTCTCCGAGGTCACCTGGTGGCCGGCCCGCCCGCTGTGGTTCCTGCTGTGGTCCGGGGTCTTCGAACGGCACCCGGGGCTGAAGTTCGGCGTCGCCGAGTCGGGCTGCTGGTGGCTGCCGAACCAGCTGTGGTTCATGGACCGGCTCTACCTCGGCGCGCACGGCGGCAAGAAGCTCTCCCCGTTCGAGGAGCTGAAGCGGCCGCCGAGCGAGTACCTGGACCGGCAGGTGTTCGTCTGCGCCACCAACACCAAGCGGCGCGAGCTCGCCCAGCGCTACGAGATCGGCGTGGACAACATCCTGTGGGGCTCGGACTTCCCGCACCCCGAGGGGACCTGGCCCAACACCCGGAACTGGCTGAAGAACACCTTCCACGACATCCCCGTCGAGGAGACCCGCCGGATGCTGGGCCTGGCCGCGGCGGACGTCTTCGGCTTCGACACCGAGAAGCTGGCGCCGATCGCCCGCCGCATCGGCCCGACCCCGGCCGAGCTGGGGCAGAGCCCCGACCAGGCGGCCGTCGAAGCCTCCTGGGCGCGCTCGCGCGAGGTGGGCCGGCACTGGCTGACGGACAACGACTTCCCGGTCCTGGGGGTGAACCAGTGACGGAGGCACCGGACCGCTACACGGTCATCTCCGCCGACTGCCACGCCGGCGCCGACCTGCTGGACTACAAGCCCTACCTGGAGAAGCGGTACCACGGGGAGTTCGACGCCTGGGCCGCCGGCTACGTCAACCCGTACGAGGACCTCCTCGCGGACACGGCGGACCGCAACTGGAACTCGCAGCGCCGCCTGACGGAGCTGGAGGCCGACGGGATCGTCGCGGAAGTCCTCTTCCCGAACACCATCCCGCCGTTCTTCCCCAAGGCCTCCCTGATGGCCCAGCCCCCGACGGCGGCCGAGTACGAGATGCGCTGGGCGGGGCTCCAGGCCCACAACCGGTGGCTGGCGGACTTCTGCGCCGACGCGCCGGGCCGCCGGGCGGGCGTGGT
This sequence comes from Streptomyces sp. NPDC054956, assembly GCF_053609185.1. NCBI lineage: Bacteria > Bacillati > Actinomycetota > Actinomycetes > Kitasatosporales > Streptomycetaceae > Streptomyces > Streptomyces sp. NPDC054956. Next base: position 4,816 of record NZ_JBSGXB010000413.1, read on the forward strand.
CCAGATCCTGCTCAACGACGTGGACGCGGCGGTGAAGGAGATCCGCCGCACGAGGGAGGCGGGGCTGACCGGCGGGATCCTGCTGCCGGGCGTGCCGCCCGGCTCGACGGTCCCCGAGCTCTACTCGGCCGCGTACGACCCGATCTGGGCCGTGTGCGACGAGCTGGACGTGCCGGTCAACCACCACGGCGGCTCGGCCTCGCCGCCGCTCGGCGACGAACCGGCGGCCCGGGCGGTCTTCATGGTGGAGACGACCTGGTTCTCGCACCGCGCCCTGTGGCACCTCGTCTTCGGCGGGGCCTTCCGCCGCCACCCGGGCCTCAAGCTCGTCCTCACGGAGCAGGGCTCCGGCTGGATCCCGGGCGTGCTCGACATGCTGGACTACTACCACGGCCGCCTGGTCGCGGCCTCGGCCACCGCCGAGGCCAAGTTCGGGGCGGGGCTGGCGGAGTCCATGGGCAAGGGCCCGAGCGAGGTCTGGCGGGACAACTGCTTCGTGGGGGCCAGCTTCATGCGCCCCCACGAGGTCCCGCTGCGGGAGCGGATCGGCCTCGACAAGATCATGTGGGGCAGCGACTACCCCCACGACGAGGGCACCACCCCGTTCTCCCGCGAGGGGCTGCGCGTCGCCTACGCGGGCCTCCCGCGCGAGGAGGTCGCCGCCATGGTCGGCGGCAACGCGGCCCGCGTGTACGGCTTCGACCTCGCCCTCCTCGACGCGGTGGCCGCCAAGCACGGCCCCCTCGTCTCGGAGATCGCGGAGCCCCTGACGGAGGTCCCGGCGGCCGCCACCAGCCCGGCCTACGCCAAGGGGGGCTCGGTCCGGGTCT